>JABSQK010000414.1 GCA_013215875.1 Lentisphaeria bacterium | reverse complement strand
TATTTTTTAGTGCCTGCCGAAGTAGGTTTGTTAGGAGATACCATGGAAGCTTGTGCTTCTATTACTCCTTTGGTTGGAGATGTTGTTCCTAGTAATAATACGGACTGTTATGATAGGGTTGTAGTTGGATCTTATGACCCTAACGATAAACAAGTTAGCCCAGAAGGAATTGGACCTACAGGAGGAATTTTATAGTCAGCAACCGAGCTAACTTATACTATACGTTTTCAGAATACAGGAACATTTCATGCAACCAATGTAGTAGTTGTTGATACCTTATCTGCTAATGTTGATTTAACGAGTTTAAGAGATGTAGTGGCTAGTCACCCTTTTACTTATGATGTAAGTGGACAAGGAATTTTAACCTTTACATTTAATAATATTATGTTACCCGATAGTAATACTGATGAACCAGAAAGTCATGGATTGATACAATTTAAAATTGATCAAGACCCATCTAATGGAATTGGTACTGTTATCGAAAATACAGCGGAAATATATTTTGATTTTAATCCAGCCATTGTTACTAATACTGTTATAAATACAATTGTTACAATTACTGATATTAATGAAAATGAAGAGTTTGACAATAAGGTAAATGTTTACCCTAATCCATCGGAAGGTAATTTTTCTATTTCTTTTGAGTTGAAGCGTTCAGAAGAAGTAAGTATAAGTATAGTAGATATTTTAGGAAAAGAAGTGGAATCTATTTCTAGAAAATCTTTAGAAAAAGGAATTCATAAAAGAGAAATGAATTTGAATTCAATGAATTCAGGAATCTATTTTATGTCTATAAAAATAGGAAACGAAAATCACTTAAAGAAGGTTGTGATTCAATAGTTTAGTATTAATCTTTTAAAAGATAGGTATGCGGTATTTAGTCTTAATAATTACATTTATTTTTAGTTTAAACTCTTTTAGTCAAGTAACGGCAATAGTCACAGCATATACTGATGTTATTTGTAATGGGGATTGTAATGGTACAGCTACAGTAACAGGCACTGGTGGATCACCCTATTCATTTGGGGATCCTTATACCTATATTTGGACACCTTCAGGTCAAACTACTCAATCAGTTACAGGTTTGTGTGCAGGAACTTATATGGTTACAGTTACTGATTCTTTAGGGGTTTCAGCACAAGATACTGTTGTAATAAGCCAATACCCTGTATTAACTGCCGCAATTACTTCTTCTATTGATGTTTCTTGTTTTGGAATGTGTGATGGATCTGCTTCAGTATTAGCTTCTGGGGGAACAGGAGGAAATTACATGTATACATGGGATGATCCGTTTTTACAATTAACACAAACTGTAACTGGATTGTGTGCAGGTGTTTATCAAGTTATTGCTATTGATACGAATGGTTGTTTAGCTACTGATACAATCGTAATATCAGAACCACCATTGTTGACTGTTTCTATTACTACCACAGATGATACTTGTGGGTTATGTGTAGGTACAGCAGATGCGATAGTAACTGGTGGATCAACTCCTTATACTTATGTATGGTCTCAAGGGAGTACAGGGAATCCAATGGGAGGCTTATGTGCTGGTAATTATACATTGTTATTACTAGATGTAAACGGATGTGTTGTGCAAGATGGTGCTACGATTAATTTTGCTCCTGCTAGTTCTTGTGGTTGGGGCATGATAAATGGCAAAGTATATAAAGATGACAATGCAAATTGTAATCAAGATACTTTAGAAATTGGTTTGGCAAATGTTATGATACAAGCAACTCCTGGACCTTATTTCGCTTCAACAGATGTAAATGGAGATTATACATTGATATTGCCATTTGGTAATTATACGGTAACTCAAGTTGCTCAACCTTTTTACCATGAGATTTGTCCTGTAGCTGGTTCATATTCAGTTATATTGGATACAATAAACAATACCTTAAATAATAACGATTTTGGTGATACAATTACATCAGCGCAAGAAATAAGTATCTCATTAATTTCAGGTACTCCACGACCATGGTTTTCATTTAGTTATTATATTTCTTACACTAGCATAAGTAGTTCTCCAACAAATGGAACTGTTTATTTAGTGGTTGATGATACGCTAACATATCAATATGCCTCAGTTACTCCAGATTTAATTTCGGGAGATACTTTATTTTGGAACTACACTAATTTACAGCAATTTGAAAACAGAAACATAAGCGCAACCTTCCTTGTTCCTGGTCAGGTTGGTTTATTAGGAGATAGTTTACAAGCGTGTGCTGAAATAACACCAATTGTAGGAGATGTTAACTCAAGTAATAATACTTCATGTGTTTCTGATGAAATAGTAGGTTCTTATGATCCTAATGATAAGCAAGTAACACCAACAGGGGTTGGTCCAACAGGTGATATATTATTGTCAGATACTCAATTAAATTACAAGATTCGATTTCAAAACTCAGGAACATTTTTAGCAACAAACGTTGTAGTTGTTGATACCTTATCAGCTAATTTAGATGTAACGAGTTTAAGAGATGTAGTGGCTAGTCATCCTTTTGTTTATAGTGTAGATGGACAAGGAGTTTTAACCTTTACTTTTAATAATATTATGTTGCCTGATAGTAATACTGATGAACCAGGAAGTCATGGTATGATACAATTTGTT
>JABSQK010000413.1 GCA_013215875.1 Lentisphaeria bacterium | reverse complement strand
TCCAGCTTGCCTTTACCGTCGGTACCCGTTAGAGTTATCTATATAACAAACAAAAACGGGTGGAAAATACTATGTTCAAAAAGCGATTCGTTCAACATGGCATTTCTGGGCGGCAAGCGCCCGAAAAACCTTAATTCGTTGAAATTATTAAGTATCTCATTCTTTTTATTAAACACCTATGTCTGCATGGCAAATATCTGTTCCTCATGCAATCGCCAAACCCGTGGCCAGCACCTGGTATCTAAAGGTCGTTATTACTGCAACCAGGCCTGCTATATGAAAACCAAACCAAGATGCCTTAAATGTAAATTACGAATAACTACAGGTTATTATGTGACCCCAAAAGGCGCCATGTGTAAAAAGTGCTATGGCGAGTCCATTCCGCGCTGTTCGTCCTGCAGAACCAAAATGGAGTACTGGACTTCTCTTGGCAAGAAAAAATATTGCAATCGATGCATAAAAAAACCGCGCTGCAGTGAATGCTGGCTCCCAAAGTCGAAAGCTAAACGACTGCAAGATGGGCGGCGAATTTGCAAGCGCTGCATGGCACAAACTGTTACAAGCCTAAAACAAGCAACCGCAATTTTTAAAAAATCCCGTAAAGTGCTCGGTACTATTACAGGAGAAACAAAACAAAAAATGCCTGTGCTTAAACTTTGCTATCTCGATGAACTGGAACTAAAAGTCCAATTTGACAATGACATCTCCACACTGCGCGGATATTACCACGATACGGGAAGAACTAAAATCATATTTTTACTGAGAACAGTTACAAAAGAACATATGGCTGTAACATCTGTACATGAACACATGCATGATATTGTCAGAAAGCATTACGGGCGATTGAATAGAGCACCTCCCTGGGTGCATGAAGGCATATGCCAGTATATTTCGGCTATTTTTTGCAAGAAATATAAATTAAAAAAATCACTTATCGAATTAGAAACTCATGGCGACCCTGTATATGGAAACAGTTATCGTTTTTTCAGAAAAAAATTTGGTGCAAATAACTGGCCGGGATTACGACGCTGGATGAAATCTATTTCGGTAAGAAGCATTCCTAGAAATGCCCCTATTGTACGTGACTAATTACTTTATTAGCCTTGCGAATATGGCAGTCAATATTTAAACTACTTCTAAAGTCCCCTAGCCTGGATAAAAGAGTGAATTCTTATATTTTTTGCCAGGACTCCCTTTTTATTTCCAATTTTCCCAACATAGTAACAGCTTAAATAATTAGTTACTGGCAGCCTGTTAGGGCGAATCAATTTATAAATAACTGGAGTTTACTATGTCACCTAAAAAAATTCATCTCGTTTGTAATGCGCATCTTGACCCTGTGTGGCTATGGCACTGGGAAGATGGTTTAACCGAAACCCTGTCTACCTTTAGGATTGCCGCAGATTTCTGTGACCGTTTTCCTGTCTTTGTTTTCAACCATAACGAAGCGATTCTATACCAATGGGTTGAAGAATTTGAACCGGAATTGTTCAAACGAATCCAGGCGCATGTTGCCGCCGGACGCTGGCACATTGCCGGTGGCGCCTATCTGCAACCCGATGTAAATGGGCCCGGTGGTGAAAGTCACATCCGCCAGTATTTGACTGCACTTCCCTACTTCAAAGAAAAGTTTAATAGCCGGCCACGGACCGCTTATAATTTTGATCCCTTTGGGCATGGCGAAGGATTCCCCCAAATTCTCAGCAGTTGTGGCATGGATTCCTATATCTTCTGTCGCCCTGACTGGCCGGGTGTTGAATTACCCGTCGGTGCTTTTAAATGGCGTGATCGCTCAGGAACTGAAATCATTGCACGCCGTAGTGACGATCATTATTTAACTAATTCAGATGCAGTCGCTCAAATAGAACAATTCGTTGAACATTATAAGGACGAACCGGAGACAATGATTCTCTGGGGAATGGGAAACCATGGCGGAGGTCCCTATTACAAAGAATATAAAGACATTCTTGACTACGCTAAAAAGCATCCGGAACTGGACTTAATACATAGTACCACGGATGACTTTTTCAAAACTGTCAAAAAATACAAATCGAAGTTACCCGTACTAACTGGTGAGATTCAAAATAGTTTTCCCGGTTGTTATACATCCATGAGCCGTATCAAGCGTGCTCATCGGGAAGCAGAAAGTCTCATGGCCGGTGCCGAACGCCTAGCTGGTTTAAGCTGGTGGGCAGGCGATACAGACTACCCAACGAAGGATCTCGATAGCGCTTGGAAAGATATTCTCTTCTGCGAATTCCATGACATACTGCCAGGTTCATGTGCTATGACTCCCGAAAAAGATTCACTGACTATGATGGGTCGCTGTATAGAAAACATTAAACGCACCCGTTTACGCCTGCTGATAAAAGTTCTGCGCGGGCAAAAACCGGCAGCAGATGCTGATGTGCCATTGTTCTTTGAGAATCCCCATGGATACCGCGTGAAAAGCCAGGTCGAAATCGAATATAATCTGGCACACAGTTTTAGTGTAGGTAAAAATCCTATTTTTCATCTGCGTGATCAAAAAGGGAAATTGCACCCGACCCAACGAATTAAAGTGGAAAATAACCTGGGCAACAACTGCGCGTACGCTTAGCTGTTCCT
>JABSQK010000412.1 GCA_013215875.1 Lentisphaeria bacterium | reverse complement strand
TATCAGCGCGCTCAAAGGGATGCCTCTGGAAAGACTTGATCTGTTGCAATCTAGAGTCAGTGATCTCACCCCCCTCCAAGGTATGCCACTAAAAAGCCTTTCTGTCGGATCCAGAAACAGGATCATCCGTCCGGTAATACTCATCTGTTTTTATATAAAAAAGGAAGGTTTGAGTTATAAATTTATCGAAGTTACTGATATAAGTGCACTTAAGGGAATGCCTTTGGAATTCCTGGATATAAGAGGAACTCAAGTCACTGATATATCAGTACTGAAAGGATTGCCTTTAAAATATTTATATTTACCAAACACAGCTAAGAATATTGAGATTCTTCGTTCTGTGAAAACATTAAAAAGTATTAACGGTAAAGATGTTGCAGATTTCTGGGGAAAACACGATAAGAAATTAATACTAAAAGAGGATTACCAGAAGTAGAAAATTTCTTTTGTATTGAATAAATTTTTGCGGGTAAGTTTTGTTTCCATCTCATTCACATTTTTCCAAACTGCACTGCCATTGGATTTAATTTGGTAGGCACCTTTAAATTGCCCTTTGTGTGCGACATAACCCGCTTGCAGATAATTGCTTCCGTCTGTTTCAGGGTTTGAATAGGCCAGGTCTCCGATAAGAATAGTCTTCGGACGAAGATCTTTCATCGTCTTAGGAAACTCATATTCCTGTTTTGCTCTATTATGATAATTTATATCTGAATAATTTTCCGCCGAGTACCCAGCCCATATATTGTATGTGCTGTAATAGATTTTGTTTGATGCAAACTCTTCATAAGCAAAACCATTTTCGGAATTTACCGGGGTGACAGACGGACAATAGAAGATCTCTTTACTTGCTACATAACTGTCAATCAGTTCGCGCTTATCGGATTCATTGTGACCGGCAAGATGATGGGGATAGCGCTGGTTATTTTGGAAAAATTCACCATCATTATCTTCTGTAGATGTCATTAGAAAGTGATACTGTTTGGATAAATTATTGGCACATTGAGCCCGTAGAGCAGTTGTTTTTTTACTCATCATTACGGGTACACATAGAGCTGCAAGCGTTAGCACCGCTACAAGAACTATAAGAAGTTCAATTAATGTAAAATGTTTAGATTTGATAAGTCTCACCCTTAAATAGTATACTTAATTTAGTCTAGTGCTTCAAAAAGGTGGATCAAGCTGAAATTAGAAGATTTTAATTGTTTTTTTTTATTTAAATTTAATTAAATGATAATTCTTTTTGCCGGACCTCAGAACGATGCAAGATTCTGAAGCGAGCATGTCTTTTGTTATTTCAGCCTCAATTCCAGCTATTTTCTGGTTATTTACCCGTGCGCCCCCACCCTGGATGAGGCGCCGTGCATCACCCTTGGATTTTGCCAAACCACAGGCAGAAAATACATCAATGACAGACATACCTTGTTCTAAATCGGCCATGGCCATTTCCGACGATGGTACATCAGCAAAAATGTCACTTAGCTCCGCATCTGACAAGCCTTCAATATCGCCACCAAAGAGGATATTTGAGGCTAATTCTGCTATTTTTAAACCCTCTTCACCATGTACCAGGCGGGTCATTTCAGCAGCCAGACGGTTTTGTCCTAGGCGCCGATGCGGCTCAGCAGCGTGTTCGTCTACAACTGCAGCAATATCGCTCATATCCATGAAGGTGAAATAGTTCAAAAAGCGCTCTACATCGTCATCTGAAGAGTTTATCCAGTACTGATAAAATTTATAAGGGCTGGTGAGCTCAGGGTCTAGCCAAACCGCGTTCCCAGCAGACTTTCCAAACTTCTCACCGCTGCTTGTAGCAAGCAAAGGAAAGGTAATACCGTAGGCCTGTTTTTGCAGAGATTTCCGCACCAGGTCAATACCGGCAGTAATGTTGCCCCATTGGTCAGAACCACCGCACTGTAGCAAACAGTCTTCGTGTTCGCAGAGATATTTAAAATCGTAGGCCTGCATAGTCTGGTAGCTAAATTCCGTATAGCTAATACCAGTTTCAGAAGCAAGGCGTGATTTTACAGAGTCCTTGGCCAGCATATGATTTATATTGAAATGTTTACCTACATCGCGCAGCCAATCGATAAAAGTCATAGGCCCGATCCAGTCAATATTGTTAACTATTTCGGCGGGATTGTCAGAATCGAAATCAATGAATTTGCCAATCTGCAATTTTACCTTGCGCACATTTTCATCGATCTCTTCTTTCGTTAAAAGATTTCGTTCATCGGAACGACCACTGGGATCCCCGACCATTCCTGTAGCGCCACCGACGAGTAATAAGACACGGTGTCCGGCTTGTTGAAACCAGTGCATGGCCATAATTGGCAGCAGATGCCCAAGGTGCAGGCTATCGGCAGTGGGATCAAAACCGACATAGACGGTGAAGGGTTTTTCCTCAAGGTAATCGGGCAATTTTTCGTCTGTAACCGCTTCAATAAATCCGCGCTCTTTTAAACGATCAAACAATGTGCTCATAATCAATACCCTTAAAGTTAGTATTCCGGCTCTTACAATAGCTTTATGAAACTGAAGTCAAGTCTGAACAAATCATAAAGGGATCAGTTAAAGTGATTTTGGGGCCTTATTTATTAATTACAATCCAACCCGATTTCTTGATGATGGATGCGATCGTTTCACCCTTTTTGATCTGCACCCTTTCGGCATGGTTATCCGCAAAGCCAAAATTGAGTGATTGGGCGGCTTTATGAAAATCAATTTTATCATGAATAATAAGGATTTTATGCTTATTTTCATTATTTGTATTT
>JABSQK010000411.1 GCA_013215875.1 Lentisphaeria bacterium | reverse complement strand
TGGATGAAAATATGCTTGTTTTACGCAAGGTGAAAAAGCGTTTTAAGGGTAGTGACTGGATTGACTATTGGACGATTAGGCGCCTCAAAAAAGTTGCGACCACCGAGGATCTTCTTAAGCGTAAATCTGAATATGAAAAAGCGATGAAAGAGTTTGAAGGCAAAGATTCCCAGGTTGCCAAATTCCTTCGTGAACAAGTTGCACTTTTTAATTCTCTCCGCGAGTCCCAAAACTACAAAGAACAGTTGAAAGCAAAAGGAATGTTGCAATGAATAACACACTGGAAAAACAAATCACTAACTGCAAGAAACTATTAACGGCTTTTCAGGATGAACGCCAGAAAATAGTCAATGATGAAATCGCCGATGCAGGGGAAATACTTGAGGGGATCAAACACAAGCAAAAAATTGTCAATCTTTATGACAAGCACCGTGAACAAATGCGCGAGAGTATAAATGAAGAAGATGAGGATGACAAAGAGCAATTGCGTACACTGGGTTCACTGCTGGAACGACTCCTGGTTATAGATCAGGAAAACGAACGGCTGCTGACAAAAATTATGAGCACTGGCGGCACCCGTGAAAAACAGGAAAAGCAAACACATAAGATACGTCCTGCACTTAAATCCAATTTACCGCTAATGGCGCGGCAGTCTGATATAAAACTTTTGGAGGGCAGGCAACGCCGAAAAAAAATGATGGACAATTTTGCAGGATCGGAAAAATATATCTGATCTAAACATTTAACAATTACTGGGTACCGATGACTGTTTTAAAAACTGAGCAAAAAGTTAAACCACTTATGCGTGCGTTTGAAGCTTTTGAGAAACAATATGAACAATTGTCAGAATCGCACGCAGTATTGAAGGGCGAAATGCGCGAAATAAATCATAAATTGAAAACCAGCAACAACATGCTGAATGAAAGGCTGGAAGAAAACTCAAGCATGAAGCGTCGTGTGACGAGCATTCTAAATGCGATAACAGAAGCGGTATTTCTCATTGACGATTCCTTTAATTGTGAGTGTGCAAATCTCGCTGCGGAACAACTCAAAGATGAAAATCCCGATATTTTATTAAATCCGTATGTGGTAAGCTGGTTATATTCCGATGACGATATTCGCAATCGCAATTTAATTGTTGATACGGATTCAGGCGAGCATGTTTTTATTGTAACAGTCATTCGCTCGGATGAAGAAGACTTTGTAAAGATACTTTGTTTTAAAGATATTACAGATGAGCACGAACTGCAGAAACGCATCGAACGGGAAGATCGTCTTAGGTCCCTCGGTCACATCGCGGCAAATGTTGCACATGAGATTCGCAACCCGCTGCATGCGATAGATGGTTTTGTGCACTTTCTTCATAAAGATATTAAGGCGGATTATTCAGAGCTCGAATCATCCGACCGTATTTTAACTATGACTGAACGAATTCGCCAGGCAACCAATCAGCTAAATAATGTGGTTTCAAATTTACTTTCCTTTACCCGCGATATGAAATGTGAATGTCGTACAGAAAACCTAAATGAAATTGTGCTCGATGTTTACAGCACATTTGAACTGACACATGACAGCAGTTCGGATGTGAGTTTTAGTTTTGAAAACCCAAGCAACGGTCCTTTATATGCATCGCTGGATACTGTGCTGATTAAACAGGTATTTGCAAATATTTTGAGTAATGCGTTCGAATCCTGCCAGGAGCGTATGGATGCCGAAATTAAAATAAGTACCGGTGGAAATGAAGAGCATGTTTGGGTTGAGTTTTCAGATACTGGCTGTGGTATTCCGGATGATTTAATGCAACGAATTTTTGATCCCTTTTATACGAGCAAAGCAGGAGGTATAGGATTGGGTCTTGCTATGTGCCGCCGCATCGTCGATGCGCATAATGGCCGTTTACATGTAAAAAGTATCGAGGAGAAAGGAAGTGTCTTTCAATTAATTTTTAACAAGATAGAAAGGTTATAGAAATGATAGATAGAATACTGGTTGTTGATGATGAAGCACTAATAAGGGATCTGCTAAAGGAGACGGTTATACGTTGTGGCATAGAAGTGGAAACAGCATCGTCAGGTGAAAATGCGATAGAAAAATTAAAGGAAACAGAAGTGCAAATGATGTTTGTCGATATGCGCATGAATAAGATGAGCGGGATGGATGTACTCAGCCATGTTCGCGAACGTTACCCGCATATTATTTTTGTTTTAATGACTGCTTACGGATCTATAGAAACAGCTGTGGATGCAATGAAAATGGGGGCCTTCGATTTTATTATAAAACCCTTTACACCAGATCAAACAGAAGTGCTTATTGAGAAAGCAAAAAACTGGTTGCAATTAAATGAGCGCCAGAGTTACTTTAAGAATGAAGCTGCCAAACCGAGAGCCAAAAGTTCTCGAATTATTGGTCAATCTGAAGCGATAGAAAGCTGCACTAGGCTGATTGAAAAAGTTGCCCCGACCCGGGCAAATGTACTGGTAACAGGTGAAAGCGGAACGGGTAAAGAATTGATTGCGGCGCAAATCCATCGTCTGTCGAATGTTGACGGCAGTATGCCGTATATTCGCATGAATTGCGCGGCAGTACCGGAAGCACTTCTCGAGTCTGAATTGTTCGGCCATGAAAAAGGGTCCTTTACAGGTGCCCAGGAACGACGGATAGGTCGTTTTGAACTTGCAGATGGAGGGACGCTGCTGCTGGATGAAATTGGCGAAATACCACTCGGTATGCAGGCAAAACTTTTACGTGTATTGCAAGAGTCTGAGTTTGAACGAGTCGGCGGAAATAAAACAATAAAAGTGGATGTGCGAGTAATCGCAACGACCAATAAAGATCTTAAAAAAGAAGTAAATAATGGTAATTTTCGCGAGGACCTTTACTGCCGCTTGAATGTATTCCCTATCGAACTTCCTCCACTTCGGGAGCGCGGAAAAGACATGTCATTAATTGCAAAATCATTCCTTAAACGACAGGCAAAAGTACTTGGTAAATCCATGGAATTTAGCAGAGATGCAATTGGCAGAATTCTGGATTATAGCTGGCCGGGAAATATTCGTGAGTTGGAAAATGTTATCGAACGCGTAACCATACTCGAAGATGGTCCCGTTATCGACATCGCTGCATTGCCAGTTGAAATTCAAAATCCATCACTTGTTTCAGTACCTATATCTGAAAACTGTATGCTGGAAGAAATTACTTTTAATATCCGAGAACTCGAACGCAGAACTGTCCTCGGCGCGCTTGAAAAAACAAAAGGCAATCGTGCCAGGGCTGCTGACCTGTTGGGATTCAGTGTCAGAACACTGCGAAACAAAATAAATGAATACAGAGCAACCGGGCTCCTCGAAGGGGATCCATGGGTTGAGTCATAAATAGATGGAGGAACTCTATTATGTCAGAAGCAGAAGCAGAAACATCGGCAGCTGAAGTGTCGAATCAGGCTATAGCAGCCATACGTGATGCAAAGGGTGCATTCACAGAATTCCAAAAGTTAATTGATGAAGCATGTGAACATTTTGAAGACGGCGATGATCAGTCGGGCTTGAGTGTGTTTCGCACGATCATTTCAGGACTGGAAGATTTTGCGGAGTTTTCATTAACTATCCGCAAGGTATTTTTATTATGTGAAATGGAGTCAATCATTGATTATACAGAAAATTGTGAAAACTATACCAATACATTGGCTACTCTCATGGACGCTATGGAAGTAAGCGACTATGTATCTATTGCGGATCAACTCAATTTTGATTTGCGTACGATCCTTAGCAAGTTCGAAAAGATGATGGATGATTTCGTCGAGAAAAATGTAGAATCCAACGCCTGATGAACGTGGTAAGTTCAGACTTTTTTGCAAAAAATCTTCAATTTATTGAAGGCCTGTCTTCGGAAGCGAGTTATTCAGCGCTTCAGGAAACAGGCCCGTCTGACTTACAGTATAAAGATGGCAGCTATATCATCTGCAAGGAGGATCGAGACCTGGCTCTACACAGTCGGCAGAGTCCACAAGACCAGGCCCAGCGCCAAATAAAGCGCTGGATTATGCAGCACAGCACAGCATTAGAAAATTTGACTGTTATCTTCGGTTGTGCTGGATTTTATCATGTGCGTGAATTCCTCAAAGAGTCCTATGGGAGCTCCTATCTGCTAATCGTCGATAATCACCCCGCACATGTGCGAACCCTGCTTGAAAATCAGGATTTAAGCGACCTTTATTCCAAAGGTAAAATCTGTTTTATTATCAACGCGAATCCACGGGCCTGCGTATTTGAGTACTCTGAGCTCATAAAGACGATACCAAGTATAAATATCTCATTTTATGTGCAACCTGCAATCTATCGAATTTATCAGGAAAACTACGATTTGTTGATGGACCTTTTTACCAAGGCTACAAAGATAGAAGGAATGAACAGGGGAACTGCAGCATCTTTTTCAGATGAATGGCTGCAGAATTCATTGATCAATCTTGCATACATGTTG
>JABSQK010000410.1 GCA_013215875.1 Lentisphaeria bacterium | reverse complement strand
ATTTTGCAGCTTCAATGTCTTCTGTCCAAACGCCGGGTTTAGCTCCGGTTTTCATCGCATCGGTACTTACAGATTCTACGCGGGCTTGCTTAAAGTCGAATACTTTTAATTCCACAGGTTTAATTTTAGGTTTTTTCTTCGACAATAAACCCTCAACCTTTTTAATAAATGATGCCGCATTGAGATCCTTTACTTCCCCCTGAGTGAGATGAAACTTTTTTACTTTTTTACCATTTTTATCTAAAATGAGAAAACCGGGGAAGTTTTTAACATTCCAGGTTGATTTGAGGGCTTCATTTCTCTCACGATATTTTGCCGGTGCAAGACTCTCATCCATTGGAAAATCCAAATAGGCAAGTACTAGTTTTTCTTTGGCAAATTCAGTCCATTCATCTTTTTCAAAGACTTTATTTATTAGCACTTTGCAAGGTGGGCACCAATCGGAGGCAGTAAACAGAACAAATGTGTGCGTATTTGTTTCCTTGGCTAATTTTAATGCGGCATCATAATCATATGACCATTTGCCCAATTCTGCTCCGTCAACCAAGAGATCCAACTTTGATTCCACCTGCACCTTATCCACTTTTACAGGCACTTTTTCCGGAGGCAGATCTTCAGTCTTATTTTTGCCGCATGAAGCAAGCAAAACGACAGCTAAAAATGTAATATTAAATAATTTCATTCAATCTCTTTTTAGTGTATTCTTAGCATAGGCAATTCCATGTCAGCTACATCGTTAATTAATCAAATACAGCCGTATTATTTTTAATCATCAAAATTTCAAAAATTGCCTCAAAGTCTTCAGATTTCAGCCCCAGCGATTTAGAATATTTCTTCATCATCTTTTTTTCGGAGCTGCGAATTAAATTATCCACCATTGCAACTTCCATAAGGTTTGCCATTAAACACAATGATTGCTCTTTGCTAAAGTTCTCTGAGATTTCCTCGACGACCTTTATTGCACCCATCCGTTGCAGATACTCAATGCCTTTGATAATATCAGGCGGTTCAAACAGGTGATTTAAGTAATTTAATTCTTCATTCTCGATAATGCCATCAGCCTGCACCATGGCGTATAAGGCGGAACAAAATGCGACTTTATGATTGAATTCTATTGACTCTTCTACTTTTTCTACTGGTGCAGCGGGCTCAGATCCATCCCGTAATTCAGTAAAGGTATTTAAGTCTTCATAGACATAGGATGCAAATTTCAGCCTATATGTATTTGTATCAACAGTGAGTTCCAAAATTGCGAATGGTCGCTCTTCATAAACATCCATCTTTGATATCTCATTTAGAACAAATTTATGGTGCCGAAAATCATCTCCCATCTTTTTAGAATAGATATAGAGGTATTGCTTATTCGCTAACAACCATGATTCCCCAAGTTCTCCATTAATATCCGCTATGGAGCGTAACTGGACGGGGTGTGCTTCCAGTTCCGAATCCGCATTAAAATGATTTAAAACATCGCTGGGTGCTTTCATAAATATCCCTTGGTTATTTTACTGTTCTTACACGTTTCATTGAGGGAGAATTGTCATTAATTTTAATCTTGTTTTTTAGTGCTCGTCCAAAGTTTTTTAATTTGAAAGACATTTCATCTCCATCCTGCAAGCATATTTTATCGCTGTAACTAAGTACCGGTGTTCCCAGAAAATGGATATGTACATCCCCTGGCTGACAAAATTGCGCATATTTAAAATGATGATATTCAAGGTTTTCCAGACTGTGACTCATGTTCATTTCGCCGGTCGAAATTTCAGATGACCATATCTCACTGTCATTTCTTAATATGCTCACTGTTCCTGAATAATCATCCAACTCTATGCCCACATGCAATTCCGGGCCAATTGCACATTCACGAATTTTAGAATGTGCCAGGTACAGGTAGTTAATTCGCTCCATTTTATGATCCGAAAACTCATTGCCAAGCGAAAAGCCCATCCGAACCGGATTTCCATCTTTATCAATGATATAGGAAACGGCAATTTCAGCCTCTTCGCCTCCATCAAGTGCATAATCAGGTTGATTCAAAAAATCGCCATGGCCTTTTAAACAATGTCCCTGTCCCTTGTAGAACCACTCAGGCTGCACACCAATTCCACCAGCTTCAGGCTTACCACCCTCGATACCCATTTGAAACATTTTCATCGAGTCGGTCATATCATCCGGTTTTGTTTCATGCATACTATTACGCCCGGATGCACTGCCAAGATGTGTCAGCCCCGTACCTGCCACATATAAATGATGCGGGTCCGGATGATCCATCGACGGCAGGATTTCATATCCCTGCCCTTCATATACGTCATTATAGTCATATTTTATGTTCGTCAATGAATCTTCAATTTCCTGACTAAATGAGTGTCCGGAAGATTCACTTTTTTGAAACAATTGATAGACAGTTTCTCCTGCAGCTCCCACTTGTTCTATACAGTTGTTATCTCTAACAAGCCCAAGGTATCTTTCTGAAAAATCTGTAAATTGTATAAGTTGGTACTTCATCTTTAATCCCAGTTTATCTCTGTTGAATATAAGACTTTAAAAGATATTGACAATAGGGAGTCTCAAGCTAGTTTAGTGAATAAATATAAGTTCAAGGTCCCCTATGATTTGGTATCCTATAATTATACTCGGTATTATTTTTTGTTTCTATTCATATCGTAAGAAAAAAAATCTCACACGCCTAAGCAAAAGTGATGTAAACGACTTTCACCGGTTTGCTGGAGCAGAGCTGGGTCTTGTTGTATTTTCCATACTTGCGCTATTGCCTGTACTTCTAATGTTCGTGACGAAAAGTCAGGGTTCTGCATCCACAAGTGATGAACAGATCGCCTATGAAATTAAGGTTCGTAAGGTTCTCGCTATTACCTTGTATAATAGCATAAGAGAAAGACAGCAAACCACACGAAAAATACTCATTATAATGCCCAAAAAAGAAGGTATTTCCAAGCAATACCAGGATAGCTTTATAGAGTCCTTAAAAGAGACAAGCGGTGGGGCCGATATTAAGATTGAGTACTTAGTTCCAGATGAAATTGCCACAGAGAATTATCTTCATGTAACAAATGATAAACTTGATGCGTTGGTGAATAGAGGTGCTGGTAGTGATGCAATAATATGTATGGTTAATATTCCACATGACTTTGCCCAAAGCAAAACAGCAGAATTGTCGAGTAAAGAGAAAATACTTT
>JABSQK010000041.1 GCA_013215875.1 Lentisphaeria bacterium | reverse complement strand
TTTTTATTTTATTTTTTATCGAATCAAACTCAGGAATTTGCGGGGGCAATATTTTTACAGAATAAAGCACATAGAAATTATCATTCTGCTCAATGATTTTGGACAGGGGATTTTTATCATTCAACTTTTTTGCTGCAGCGATGATATTAATGTGTTCCTCGCCCGGAAGTCCAAGAATATACTTTTCTTTTAGATCTATCAGCCCGGTATCATACACGGGTGTCTTTTGGGCTGCATTAAACGTCTCGAAGTGCTTAAGTGTATTATTGGGCTTTTTCAGCTTAGTGAGTAAGGATTGGGCTATTTTCTTAGCATCTTCCTTACGCATACCTTTCTTACGGTCTTTTATTTTCTGGATGAGCTCTTCTTTTACTGAATCGAACGGCTGTTCATTACGCTCAGCATGCTTTTCGATAATATGTACGCCATACTTTGTTTCAACTAGGGTTGGGTAAATACCATTTTCCTTCATAGATATGAGAGCATTAGCAAATGGTGGAACCATGGTTTTGGGTGTGAACCAACCAAGGCTGCCATTGCTAGCTTTTGAAACAATGTCTTCGCTATGAATTGCAACAAGCGCCTTCAAGTTATCTTTCTCTTTTATTTCATCAAGAAGTTTTTGGGCATAGGCAATTTTATCTTTACGTGTTTTATCATCGGCAGCTTTATCGATTTTGATTAATATATGGCTGGCATGAACTTCTTTTTTCTGGTAGTCTTTAATCGTTGACTTGTAAAGGTCACGAGCATCGACAAGCAGTGAATCACTGTATTTTTCTTGGATGATTCTTTCCTTAATTAGCTCTGCAATATCTTTATTAAATTTGTCATACTTTTTTCGGCTAGCGAGCTTTTTTACAATATAATGCCCATATATGCCAGTCTTTATTTTAATTTCACCCTTTTTCATGTCCTTAGCAACGTGACCATACTCTTTTTTGAATGGATCAAAGAAATCGATAGTACCTGATTTATCTTTGGAATCCTTATCGGTAGAATGTTCTTTTGCAAGTTTCTTAAAACTTGCTCCACTTTTCAGTTGTTTAATAATGCTATCTAGCTGAGCGAGCTTTTTCTTATCATCTTCCTTATCATTTATTTTTTTGTCAAGTTTGATGATCTGTACTTTTATTTCATCTTTACTGTATTTACTGTCTTTGTTCTTGGCAAAATAATCTTTAATCTCCTTATCGGAAACCATGATTGTGGGTATGTCACTGGAAAAAATAGCTATTTTCATCTGACGTTTTTCTGGAATCATATAAGCTGCAGTATCTTTTAATGCATCATACGATTTTTTAATTTGTTCATCGGTAATTTTTATGTCCGAAATGAACTGGATGTAACTCACTTCTGATGATTTTGTAATAATCTTCGAACTATCGGCAAGGAATTTCATCTTGTTTTCTTTCTCAGTAGTGACAAGCTTGTTGATGATCATATTATAGTAGCGTTCGATGATAAGGTTGTCTTTCATGAGCTTATCAAACTCTATTACAGTTATCGGACGTCGAGGAATATAGTATTTAATAAAAAGATTATAGTTTACCTGTGAAAATTCACTCTTGTAGGTATCTTCCATCTTCCCCGTTTTTTCATTTCTCTTTTGAATTTTCTTTTGAAACGGCGGCCAGTTCATTTGGTAGTCACGGAGCTGTTCAGCCGATACATGGTTCATACCCAGGTTTTCTGCTTCCATTAGAATACGAAGCCGATGAATGATTTGAGGAGTAAAATCCTCTAAACGGCGTTTTATTACACCGTAGCTACCTATATTTTCTGCATTTTCTGCCGTAAAGGCCTGCATTTCGATAGCGATAAATTGCTTCTCAAATTCGTCCTGAGTAATCGTTTTAGTACCAAGTTTGCCAAGTTTCGAAAACGAAAAGAGATTGCCGGTACCCACCTGGTCGAATGATGTGCCGAATACGAATACCATGGGTAATCCCACAAAGCAAAAAATTAAAATTGCGCTCCACTTACCATAGCGGGCGACTAACTTGTTAAATGTTTGTATAGACATGTCTTATATTTCCCTAAAGTTATACCTAATAAAAGGTGCTGAATATAGAGCTGTGGGCCCTGTTTTCAAGTTTTACTCAGGTCTCCCCCAACGATTCGAAAAGGGCCACCATATGAATATTGCTCTGCCAATGATATTTTCCCGTGGGACTACACCCCAGATACGACTGTCGGAGCTATTATCCGTATTATCCCCCATGGCAAAATATTCATCATCTTCAAGCTTAAATTCGCCACCATTTGCAAATACACCTTCTGCACTGTGCCCGGTATAGCCATTTTTCATGCTGTATATTTTTTCAAAGGCCGGATGATCATCTTTTGTCAATTTGCGGAATGTCGATTCACCTTTTTCTTTAACCATAAGGTGATTCTCTACAATCTTTAAGGTATCCCCGGGCATACCAACAAGACGTTTGATATAATGAAAGCCGCGCAAAGAACTACGTTCGTCTGAACAGCCACGTAAATGTGAATAGTTTTGCATATCACATTTTGTGATGCCTTTGGTAATAAAAACAAAAACATCACCACGTTTTGGATCGGAAAATCCATATGAGATACGGTCCACAAAAACATGGTCGCCATCAGAAATATTTCCCTTAAGAATATGGTCACCTTGTTTCAAGTTAACTTCTAACGCATCTTTTTTATGATAAACTTCAAGCGCCTGTACATAATTCGTCCGCAGAATATTTTTTATCTTATGATTTTCGCCACCGATAGGCACTTCGACTCGCTGATCAAAGCCCATGAGAAGATTGTATTCTTTTACATCATAGCCCCTAGTTCCATCCTCTCGAAGCGATACAGTAACGGCAGGCCCATCTACTTTTGCAGTTTCATTTATATAATTTAATCCATAGGTCATCCAGCTCAGTCGCCGCTTTATAAATCCATGTCCTTCAAAGGAATCGGTTTCTCCATATTCAGGAATAAAATGGATGCCCTTAAAGGTTGGACTCATACTACTGGTGGGGATCTTAAATGGTTGTACTAGCATGGCGCGAATTCCCATAACGACTCCGCCGACAACAAAAATGAGCTCTAGAAAATCCCTCACATTGGCAGCTACAATGTTTTCTTCTTTAAAATAAGTTTCGTATGATTTTTGCGAACGAGTCAGCATCTTCTTAAGTACATCGATATCTTTTTCTTCTTTTATGCAGCGTTCCAATTCGCTGCATAGCTCATGCAATGCAGTGACCTTTTCGGCAGGTAATATATCTTCATTCCAGCGAATTTTTTCTTTAATTTGCTTTCTGGCAAGTTTCAGCTGCTTCTTATACATGATACGCTTACCAGCGAGTTTGTTGATGATAAGCCACCAAAGACCCCAGGCGACTAATAGATATGCGAGTATGCCCATGCCTAATCTCCCGATTGCAGAATTTTTACAAATACATCCTGCGGCAGGTTCACCTTGCCAATGGCTTTCATCTTCTTCTTACCCTCTTTCTGTTTTTCCAGAAGCTTGCGTTTTCGGGTAATATCGCCACCATAGCATTTTGCTGTAACATCTTTGCGCATAGCATTTACAGTTTCGCGGGCAACTACTTTTCCACCGATAGTCGCCTGCACAGCAATCTTAAATAGATGCTTGGGGATCACTTCTTTAAGGCGCTCGGCCAAGTGCCGCCCACGGCTTTCTGCCATCGTGCTGTGCACAATCGTGGCGAATGCGTCGACGGGCTCCTGATTGATCTGCATTTCAAGCTTCACCAGAGGCTCGGCACGATAACACAAGGGTTCGTAGTCCATACTGCCATAGCCTTTGGTAATCGACTTGAGCTTATCATGGAAATCGATGACAATCTCATGTAAGGGAATTTCCGCTTTGATTAGAATATGCAGGTGGTCGACATTTAGTGTTTCTTTGTAAATACCACGTTTTTCCAATATGAGATTCATGATGCCTCCCATGTATTCACCAGGTGACATAATCTGCACTTTAACAATGGGTTCCTCGATGCGGTCAATACTAACAGGGTCTGGAAGCAAAAGTGGATTTTCCACACTCATAAAGGTGCCATCGGTTTGATATACATGGTAAATCACGCTTGGATAAGTAGCGATAATATCCATGTCATATTCGCGGCGCAAGCGCTCCTGAATAATCTCCATGTGCAACAAACCAAGAAACCCACAGCGAAATCCGAAACCAAGGGCTGCAGATGTCTCTGCAGTATACTGGAACGCTGCATCATTCAGTCTGAGCTTTGCCATGCTCTGTTTCAATGCTTCATAATCACTTGTTTCAACCGGATAAATGCCGCTAAAGACCATTGGCTTTACTTCTTGAAATCCCGGCAGGGGTTCATCGCATGGGCGATTACTGTAACTTATCGTATCACCCATTTTTGCTTCTTCGGCAGATTTTATATTAGGGATAATGTAACCAACTGAACCTGCCGTAAGCAAATCGTGAGGTACCATGTTTGGCTCGAAAAAACCGACTTCTTTTACATCTGTTGATAAATTGTTGCTGTAAAATCGTACTGATGTTCCACGCTGAACAGAACCGGAAATAAGCCTGATGTAGTTTATCACACCACGGTATTTATCATATACAGAGTCAAAGATCAATGCTTTCAAATCGTCAGATCCGGTGATTTCAGGATGCGGGATTCGTTCAACAATTGCCTCAAGTATCTCTTCTATACCAATGCCTTGTTTGGAACTTGCCAGAACTGCTTCCTCAGATGGAATTGTTAAAATTTCTTCAAGCTGCTCACAACACATATCAATATCTGCAGAGGCCAAATCTATTTTATTTATCACCGGAATGATCGCCAGATCCTGCTTCATTGCTAGGTTCACATTTGCCACTGTCTGGGCCTGCACGCCCTGGCTTGCATCAATGAGCAACAAGGCACCTTCACAGGCAGCCAGACTCCGCGATACTTCATAAGCAAAGTCAACGTGTCCCGGTGTATCAATCAAATTTAGAATATAGGTCTCGCCGTCTTTCGCTTTATATTCCAAACGCACTGGATGAGACTTGATGGTTATGCCACGCTCTTTTTCCAGGTCCATATCATCGAGAAGACGATCTTCCATATCGCGTTTATCAACGACCTGAGTGTACTCAATAAAACGATCGGCCAGTGTGGATTTACCATGGTCGATATGGGCGATAATACTAAAATTTCGTATTTTTTTAATATCCACTAAAAAAGGTTTCCAATGCTAAAGTGAAACTCAGGATTATCATCCAGATGATCCTGAACCATCTCTACAGGAATACCATAGTCAAAAGTCACAGCACCAACGCCAGGAAAGAATATCCTTATCCCAAAACCCAGTGTAACATTTAATTCGTCGAGATCAATATGACCTGAGTCTGCCCACACATTACCTGCATCAGCAAAAAGTACGCCAAATATTTTTTTTCGATAAAGCGGCTTAATAAATTCGGCAGTAGCCAGAAATTTAGAGCGCCCTCCCACAGGCTCCTCCTGCAAAAAATCTATAGGACCAACATTACGCTCTTCAAAGCCACGAATAGTTGTTCGACCACCTGTAAAATAACGGTCGAATAGTTTAATATCGGAATCGTCTCCATCTATGGCTTCCACCCAATTCAGACTACTTTTAATTTTAAATATGGATTTATCAAATACCGGCCAGTAATGAAGGTAATTCACATCGACCTTATAGAGGTCCATATAACTGCCAATATCTTCAAGCTGCATTGACGTATTGAAAGACAGGCGGTAACCATTTTGTGGCATACGTATACTGTTTCTGGTATCACGCGACATACCAAATGAAACTTCACTGGTCAGTTCCTCGCGTTCTTCTGCCGCAATAAATGCTGCACTGTAGCCCAGCGGATCAATATCCTTAATCACGTTGTCTTCAGCCTTATATCCAAATGTTTGACGCCAGCCTTCAAAAAATGGTGACAGGCTTGTCAAAGAAATACTACCCCCTGTACGCTGTTCTTCCCAGTCACGATTATTTTCTGTTTCTGAATTCCATAAACTGGTTTTAAGCCTCAGGCGGTGATCAAACAGCCAGGGCTCTATATAGTTGATATTGAAATTTTGAGATTCTTCACCCGTTTGCATATTCATAGACAAGTGCTGTCCACCACCTTTAGGCGGCCAGCTAAACAAGTCGAAATTCGATTCCTGGATAGAAGCAGTAACGACAAAATCGCTGTCACTGGACACACCCACTCCTAAGCGCAGTTGCCCGGTATTTTGTTCCAATACTTTTACCAGGAGGTCTTTTTTTTCTGCATCATCCGTTCCTAAAGCGATGACATTAACCGACTCGAAGTAGCCAGTATTCAACAGACGCCTTTCTGAGTTGTCGATAATACGTCTATCTGAAAGATCACCAGGTTGTATTTGAAGCTCGCGACGAATAACAGTATCATGTGTCCGAAAATTTCCCACAATGGTTATATCACGCACACGAGAAGGTCCGCCTTCCTTTACTTGATAGATCAACTCAATTGTTTTATTGGCACTGTTTACCTTCAATATAGGACGGACTCTCACATCCAAATAGCCAAAGCGCTGATACGAGTCAACAATTTTTTTCCAATCATTCCGTTTGAGTCTATCGTGGTAAACCAGGCCTTGTTTCAATTTTAATAAAGAAAAGAATTTTTCATCAGAGATCAGCTCATTGCCATTAATCAGGACCTTACTTATTGTATATGGTTTCCCTTCAAAAAGGTATATTTTAACGATGACTTTGTTTTTCACGTACAGTTTTTGAACTTTGCTGATTTTCATATCCAAAAATCCCTGCTCACTATAATGATCCCGAAGAACATCGAGGTCTTCTTGCAATTTTTCCTCTTTTAAGAAGCCAAAGGGTAGAGGTGTGTACAGTGCCATTTTGCTGGCTTTCGTTTTTACTAATTCCTGTAATTTTTCCGAGCGAATTGACTTATTTCCGATGAATTCCACACGGCGTATTTTATAACGATATTTTTCTTCTATGTTATAGATAACATCGACATACACTTTTTTATCTGAGTATTCCAGTGATTGCTTTACAATTGTACCATCATAACCGGATTTGTGATAATGGTCGACAATTTCTTCCAGATCCTTTGCCATTTGCGCATCATTCAGAAGACCATCTTTCAAGACAAGTAATTTCGTGCTGAGTTTTTTTACAGAAAATATCTTATTTCCCTTAAATTTAATCGAACGAATTATTGGCTTGGAGCGTATTTTTATGGTTAACTCTACTGTCTCTTTGCCGGTCTTTAAAACAGTAACAGTAATGCTGTCGTATTGTTTTGTAGCATATAGTTTTTTGATATCGCTGGAAATTCGTTGCGGATTATAAGTCTGCCCTTTTCTTAAAGAAATAGACGAACGTACAGCACGGTTTGAGACATGCCCACCTAAAGAAACAATGGTGATTTTTTCAATGGTTTCTGCAGATAATGCAAGACAGGAAAAAAGAGATAGTAGGACAAAAAACTGTTTCATTAAAATAACTTTCTTTAAATTGGCGGAATATCGGCATCATTAATTCTTTGCAAGGTATCAAATAATGTGTATTGAGGGTAAAATGCCAAATGAACTATACCAGTAGGTCCATTTCTATGTTTTGCAATAATAAGCTGAGATTCCATATAACCCAGTGTACGAATTTGTTCAGCAGCGGTTTCATTATCAGTTTCCCGCTCGCGATGTAACAGTGCTACTATATCAGCATCCTGCTCAATTGCGCCGGATTCGCGTAAGTTCGATATTTTTGGCTGACCACCCTGCTCTGCTGCACGGTTAAGCTGACACAAAACCATTACAGGAACATCCAATTCCCTCGCAAGGGCTTTCAAATCGCTCGACATTTTTGCAACCTCCTGCTCCCTGTTGCTATTTTTATTAAAGCCCGAGGGTCTCATCAATTGAAGATAATCAATAATGATTAATTGGATATTGTGCTCTAATTTCATCCGCCGGGCCTTCTGGCGTAATTCCAGTGAGGAAATCTGTGGTGTATCATCAATATAAATATTGGCATCTTTGAGCTTATCGCAGGCACCCATCACTTTCTGGCCCCAGTCTGCGGCACTAAGATTTCCATCGCGAATATCTTTGATACTGATCCTTGCCTCACTACAAAGCAAGCGCATCACCACCTGCTCGGCACCCATTTCCAGACTGAAAAAGCCAACCGAGGCATTTGCCCGGATGGCGACATTTCTCGCTATATTCATCGCCAGCGTTGTTTTTCCAATCGAGGGACGAGCTGCCAAAACAAAAAGTTCACCGGGCCGCAAGCCGGTAATTAAATTATCTAGATGTATAAAACCAGTCGGAAGTCCAAGGGCACTTGGGTCCTTCTTATGCATGGCTTCCATAAATTTTACCGCGGGATGAAGCAACTCACTGACTGATCTACTTTGTACATCAATACCTGCCTGGGTAATCGTCATCACTTCTGACTCAATTTTATCGACGATATCATCAATGCCATCTTCAGCTTCATAGCAATCAGTTACCATCTGGGAACAGCTGTGTATCAGGCGTCTAAGCACATAATTATCTACAACGATCTTAAGATAGCTGTCAAAATTTGCAGTGGTAGGTACCAGGTTATACAGATCGGTCAGGAAATTTTCACCGCCAATTTCATTTATGTAGCCTTTACGGTCAACACATTCAGCGATGGTGATATAATCTATTTTATCGGGATTTGGGCTTTCATGGCGAAGCTCTAAGATGCAAGCGAATAAACGCCTGTGTGCCGGCATGTACATGGCCTCTTCGCGCTCAAGTTTTTGAATCGCGATATCCATCGTTGCGGCCGGATCCTGCAGTAAACATGATAATACGGCACGCTCGGCATCTGCACTGTGTGGAAGCGGCCGGTCACCAATTAACAATGGACTGGTTTTTACCGGCTTGTCTGACATCTTAAGTTTAGATCTCTTCTTTGACAACCCACACTTTTACAGTTGCAGTAACTTCATCGTGCAGGTTAATATTCACTTCATGGTTGCCAAGAGTTTTTATTGGAGCTGGCATGTGCACATAGCGACGCTCAACTTCAATACCAATTTCTGCGAGGGATTCAGCAATTTGCTGTGGTCCTACACTACCATAAAGCTGGTCATCTTCGTGTGCTTGTGCTGGAATAGTTAATGTCTGCTTAGCGATCTCTTCAGCAAGTTTTTCTGCACCGGCTTTTTCTGCTTCGAATTCTGCCTGTGCTTTCTGCTTCTTAAGCTCCAACTGGCGCAATATGCCTGTCTGCTCAGTGCGCTCTGCTTTTTTTGTATGTTTATCTTCTACTAGACTACACAATCCCTTAGGGATCAGGTAATTACGTGCATAACCATTGGATACTTTGGCTTCATCACCAATCTTTCCCAGGCCGCGAACATTTTCTGTAAGTATTATTTTGCTTGCCATGATTCTCTCTCTTACTGCATCAAACCCATATTACGGGAGCGCTTTATAGTTTTAGCCAGTTTCTTCTGCCACTTTGGTGATGTACCAGTAATGCGACGGGGAAGAATTTTGCCTTGTTCAGTTACAAACTTAGCCATCAGTTCTGTATCAAATACATCGATGTATAGGATACCATCTTCACTGATGCGACAAGTCTTGCGGATCTCGCGCTTCTTTCTGCGCTTGCGTTTTCTAAATTGTGCCATAGTTCTTATTCCTTATTTTTTAATATTATTTAAAATGGGATATCATCAATAGATTCGCCACCACCAGCTGAAGGATCCTGTCCTTGCTGCTGCGGTGCTTGTTGTTGCTGAGGTGCTTGTTGTTGCTGAGGTGCTTGCTGAGCATCTCCGCCTCCGGCAAAATCACCACCACGTGGGTTTGAAAGAAACTGCACGCGTTCAGCCACAACTTGCAACTTGCTGCGTTTTTGTCCCGTTTCCTTATCGTCCCATTGGTCCAACTTCAAGCGGCCTTCAATTAAAACAGGCGCACCTTTTTGCAGGTAATCCCTGCAACTGTCCGCCTGACGGCCCCATACTTCAACATCAACATAGGTTACTTCCTCGCGTAATTCACCCTGCTGGTCTTTCCAGCTGCGGTTCATCGCAATACCCAGACGGCAAATAGATGTACCATTCGGTGTACGTCGTGCATCCGGCTCACGGGTTAAATTCCCTGCAATAATTACTCGATTTAGTGATGGCATATTTTAAATGCTCCTAGACAAGATCTGGTTTGGGTAAGACGGTAATTTCCGGTTTATCATGGATGACCACGACAAGACGGATGACTGCCTGATTCAAACGGTATTTCTCTTTTAGTTCTGTTACCTTGGATGGGTCAATATCAACAATGACTTCCAGGTATGTCGCTGTGTTATGATCAATAGCAGTAATTTGCCTGCGACCCAGATTCTCTGTTTTTTCAACAACGCCGCCGACTTCTTTAATGACTTCTTCAACGCTAGTTGTAAAACTTTCCATATTCTCAATCTTTTGTTCATCCAAGATAAAAAATGCTCGATATTTTCTCAATCTATTTCTCCATTTTCATTCGACTCAGCATTTTCATTCGACTCGTCAATTTCATTTGACTCATCTTTATTTGTTAAATGCTGAGCATTAAAGCGATTCATACTTTGTTCAATTCCAAAGCGTATCGCTGATAAAACTGCTTCTTCTGCTATTGGCAGAAGCCTCTTCACTTGCGCCATTTCCTCTTCGCTGAACTGACCTAATACATGTTCTATTAGCTCGTCTTCATTTGCAGCGTTGACGCCAATGCGCATTCTGTTAAACTGATTCGAGTCAAGTTCATCGATAATTGACTCGAGTCCGTTATGGCCACCGCTGGAACCTTTTGTCCTAAGGCGAATTTCACCCATATTGAGGTGAACATCATCTACGATAACCAATACTTCATGTGGTGCAATTGTTTCCGTACGACACAGCTTTGCAATTGCTTTACCACTTTCATTCATGTATGTCAATGGCTTCTGCAGATATATTGGCTTTCCTGCAAAGCGCCTGGTCCAGATAAAGCTTTCTGCTTTATGTACTGGTTCCGACTCACCGGGCAATCGTTTCAAAAGTGAATCGATCACCATAAATCCGACATTATGCCGGGTAAATTCATAATCCGTTCCGGGATTACCCAATCCCACTATTAGGCGTGGGCTAATCATTTAAACCTATTCTGCGCCTTCAGCTGCAGGCGCATCATCGCCATCAGCAGCTTCGCCAGCTTCGCCCTCTTCACCTTCAAGCAGAGCTTCAGCGGCTTCTTCTTCCTCTATCACACGTGGTGGATGAACAGCACAGATTAACTGTACGCCATCAGAGAAGATCAGTTCAATACCTTCTTCGGTCTTAACTTCAGCAATAGTCACGGACTGGTCAATATCCAATTCGCTAATGTCAATCGTAATGTTTTCTGGAATGATGGATGGTAAACATTCGATTTCCACATCATGCACGAGCTGGTCAAGGTTACCACCATGGTCAACACCGACCGGGGTACCCGTAAGTACTATAGGAACATTTGTTTTAATTTTCTGTCCTAAGGTCACTTCCTTAAAGTCAATATGGTCGAGCCTGTCATGCAGGTAATCCCATTGAAAATTATGTACCATAGCTGTAAAGGTTTTGCCATCGCATTCCAAGTCAAGAATTCCCGAGTGACGAGCAATCTTGCGCATTTCAATATTATCGCCAATGATCATAAGTGCATCTTTTGCACCACCAAAATCATTTCCGTACAATACTGCAGGAACTTTTCCTGACTTACGCAAACGACGACCCTCAGCGCTACCCGTTTTTTCGCGCATCTCAACCACTAAACTTATATCTGATTTCTTCATTTCTATATCCTTGACCTGTCGCAGGTTACATTATAAAATAGGTGCTCTGTTTCTAATGAAATATGAACTAAGCACAAAAAGCGAACATGTACTATACTTGTATCGCTATTTCAGGCAACTGTAAAAAACGTTTTTTTAAAGCCGCTAAAATCAGGCTAAAAAGCAGCTGTAAATTTGCCTGAATGAGGCGTTTTTAGCGGGTAAGAATATCCACCCCTGTTTCTGTTACAACAAGGGTATGTTCCCATTGTGCAGAAAGGGAATTATCGGTCGTTACGGCAGTCCAGTTATCACTCAGTATTTTGCAATCGTAAGTGCCGGCATTTATCATCGGTTCGATGGTAAAAACCATGCCAGGATGCATCACCGGGCCCTGCCCGGGTTGCCCCACATGTTGAACCTCAGGCGGCTCATGAAATTCGACCCCAACACCATGACCAGTAAATTTGCGTACAACAGAGAACTTATGGCTCTCCGCATGTTGCTGTATATGGTAGCCAATATCGCCAAAAGTATTGCCTGGTTTCACCTGCTGAATACCTATTTCGAGACATTCACGAGAAACTTCCACCAGGCGTTTAGCCTCAGAACTGACTTTACCAATGATGAACATTCGGCTCGCATCCCCGTAAAACCCATCCAGAATGCAGGTCACATCCACATTAACAATGTCACCGTCCACAAGTGCCCTGTCCTCAGGTATTCCATGACAGACCACCTCATTTATAGACGTACAGGTGCTTTTGGGAAAACCAAGGTAATTTAAAGGGGCAGCAATCGCACCGTTTTTAACTGTTTCACTCTGCACAAGCTCATTTATTTCATTTGTCGTGACGCCCGCCCCAATCATATCCGACACTTTGTCGAGAATCCGGCAGGTAAGATTCCCGGATTTGCGGATGCCGGCAATCTGCGCATCCGTCTTTATCAGGATGTTCCGGTTTCGGCGTCCCTTGTCACGGTCAGCATACATGTGACATTTTTTATATTTTCGTCCACTGCCGCACCAGCAGGGATCATTGCGTAATATATCATTCATTATGAGTCAACATTAATTCCAAAGCATTATTTGGCAATCGAGATTATGCCCCTAAATTACTTAAAACAAGAAAAAGGACAATAATTACCGTGTCAAATGCGTTGACTGAGATGAATCGGCAGCTCGAAGAAATAAAATTGCCAGTATCGAATGATGCCAGACTTGAACTGCGGCAACTGCTTTCTGATAAAATTGCCGCGTGGCTGGAACGGTCGCCGGAGCATTTATTCACAGTGTTTTATCAACTGGATTTAGGCGAAGAACAAGTGAGCGATATTTTTAAGAAGAAAATGGGCAAGGAATTGTCTGACGGGTTGGCCGACATGGTCATCAACAGACAAATTCAGCGACTTGAAACATATCAAAATTACATAAAAGAAAAGGAACTATAATGAAAACAATACTCACACTACTCATTTCTCTAGCATTTGTTGTACAGGCTGAAGAAGAAGCACCGCTCGATGCCTTTAAAAAACCCTATAGCAGGGATAAAAGTTATAAGAAACTGACGCCGGAGGCAGCCGCTGCCAGTATGCCGGATTACAAGAGAAAGAAGATTCAAGTTGAAGGAATTTACACAGGCTTAATACAGGCCTTTCCACCTATACTCACTAAACGAGGTAAAAAAATCGACAAGTACTATGCCTACAAATTAAACGTAGGAGGAACTAAACTCATCATTCTGCACAAACGCGATAAAAAATTCAAAGTACTTTATGAAAACCTCAAGAAAGGAGCCAAGATTCGTGTCTATGGAAAAGTAGAACACATAAAAGTTAAGATGGAAATGTATTATGTGGAAACTGATTCTGTTGTGCTCATTAAGGAAAAGGCTAAAATAAACAGGAAAAAGATGTTAGACTTCATAAATAGAACAGGCGGTGAATAGCCCCTTAAGCAAGTCATCTATCGTTCAGGACGTTTTCCATCTAAGGATTGCCATACAGGCATAGTTGCCTATCTCTTCGCCCAACTGTGCCGGCATGATGCTGACATTCTCCCCCATTACGGGAACAGAATGCGCCTTCATACTCATGAGAATGGGTTTAAATAACAAATCACTTGTTCGACAATAAATACTGCCCAAAAGTATGCGCTCCGGATTTAGAATATCGATGAGTATGGATAATGCTTCACCCACATTATGGGCAATCTCTTTTATGAACTGTTTCGCAAGCTTATCATTAAGACGCGCCAGATCGGCAATTGTTTTACAGGATAATTGCTCTATCGATCCCGCCTCCTCAATCATCGATTCCATTTCTTGCGGATTATCTTTGGCATACTCTTGAAGCATGCTGGCAATGCCACCACCACTGCAAAATGCCTCTATCGAGCCCGCCTTGCCATAACCGACAGGACCACTGTCCTTAATTTTCACATGGCCGATTTCGCCCGCCATCCCCGTTTTACCTTCGATCAAGCGGCCATCGCAAAATATACCTGCGCCAAAACCAGTTCCGAAAGTAATAAAAATAAAGTCGCTACAGTCTTTCGCTGCTCCCCAATAATATTCTGCTAGTGCTCCGGCATTTGCATCATTCATTAAATAAGCCGGACACCTGCAATAGTCTGAGAAAATATCCGTCACTGGCACATTATCCCAGTCCGGTAAATGAGCTGGGGCCATCACAATTCCTTTTTTTGCATCCATTGGACTGCCACAAGAAATCGCTACCGATTCAGGATCAGCAATATTTAAGAGATTAATTTTTTCTTTGATAAGCTGAATGTAGTCTTTGTGATTGCCCGGATTTTCAAAACGATGGGTGTCTAAAACTGTCCACGACTCTGTATCAATTGCCGAAACGACGCATTTTGTTCCACCCACATCAATGCCAATTGCTGTCATAAAAAGTCCTTGTTATTTTCCTCGCCCTGAAGTATCGACGATTAATTATTGCTCGTTTCAGACTTGTCCCCGGTTGGTCTCGAAGCGTTTAATATTTTGCGCCAGCGTCATGAAGTCTCGCCGCAATCCCCGCTTCTGGTCCGAGTCCAAACATTTATTTATATCAGCCTGCAACTTTTCCTGATCTTTTTTCAAATGATAGATCATGATCGTTGAAACACATTCACGGAAACATAAGTCCAATGTACGAGGATCTTTATCGGTGGGAAAATTTGGATCCATCAGTGCCTTGTTTAATTGCGGGCATTCCAGCTCATGTACGCGCTCCATAAAATCACTGCGTGCGTATTCCCAGTCGCCCTGCGACGTATGGGCCAGTAAATCATTTAGAATACGACCGACACTGCTTTGGCTAATGTTTTCCACAGGTAATTCGTTGATTAAGCGCTCGGCATAGCTCTCATTATTTATGCACAGGTCGAGCAATTCGGTTTCGCTGTGAACCAAAACAGCTGGAGCCGTCTCAACCAATAGTGCTGCCTGGGCTTTTTCCTGAGCGACTTCTTTTTGCTGCGCCCGGGCATCGCGATAACTAGTACCACGGGTCTGGGCATTGGTCACACGTTTCAGTTCTTCATAAATTATTGACGCACGAATCTGTAATTGCGATGCCAGAAGCTCGGCATATTCACTGCGCAAAACAGGGCTTTTATACTTGGCGATTACCTCAAGCACAGCCTGGATAATTTTCTGCTTACCACTTGGCGACATATCATAGCGCGATTTATAAATGGTCAACATAAAGTCGAAATACTCCAGCGCATTCGACATCTTATTTTGCAGACCTTCTTTTCCCTGGGCATTAAGTATGCTGTCCGGATCTTCCCCCTCATCCATCAAAACGACTTTCGCATTCAGTTCCGCAGAGATAAATGCCTCAGCACTTTTTAAAGCCGCATTTACGCCCGCTGTATCCGCATCGAAGGCAAAGACCACCTGGTCTGTATAGCGCTTTATCAACCTCGCTTGCCCGTCTGTAAACGCAGTTCCCTGTGGTGCCACGGCATAATCGACTCCGGCTCTGTGACAGGCAATCACATCCATCTGCCCCTCACAGACAAGACACTTATTCTTTTCGCGAATGGCCTCGCGCGCTTTTGACAAACCATAGAGCACAGAGCTTTTGTGGAAAATTGGCGATTCCGGGCTGTTCACATATTTACCGCCCTTTTGCTCATCACTAAGCACACGCCCGCTAAAACCAATAATTTGCCCCTGTGGATTTTCAATTGGAAACATTAGGCGCTGGCGCCAGCGGTCGTAGCTTCTTTCAATTGGGCTTTGCTCATCCTTCTTGGCCAATACACCGGCAGTAAACATCAGCTCCCAGCTAAAGCCCTGGTTTTTTCCCCAGTTTTTCACATAGTCAAACGAATCAGGGGCAAAGCCAATCTTAAATTTTTGCATCGTCTCTTCATCCAGCCCGCGATCGAGACAGTAATCCATCGCCACTTTGCCTTCAGGGCTTCGAAGCAGACGCATATATTCCGCAGCAAGTTTTTCATGAACAGTGTAGAGCTGGTCTTTTGTGACCCCGCCGGCATATTGCTTTTGTCCGCCAAATGAACCTGACATCAATTTATCCGGCACATCCACCCCGACAATCTGGCCAATCAGCCTCATTGCACCTGGAAAATCCACACCCTCATAATCCATCACAAAGCTAAAAATGTCGCCGCTTTTATGGCAACCAAAGCAATAAAACATCTGCTTATCTGGATTCACATTAAAGGAGGGGGATTTTTCCTTATGAAACGGGCAACATGCTTTGAAGCTGTTCCCAGCCTGCTTCAAAGGAATATAGCGATTGATCAAATCGACAATATCGCAACGTTCTTTAATCTGATTTTTTATCTGGTCATCCATACCACAAACTAAACATCAAAACAGATATAACAATTAAAGAAATTAAATTTTTGCAAATCAGCTATCACAGAGGCCCATAAGATAGAAAATCCATGTAAAGAATTGATGAAAAATATTAAATGCGTGGTGGTATGTTTTTACGGTATTTTTACATCTCTTTTTATCGTTAGCTGCAGAAATTTTAAATGCTGAAGAAATTTTAGCTACTGCCACCACCCACTTCATTTATTACCACTCCTCCGAATATAAATAAGAATCCACATAAACCTATCAGAAAGGGTCGTTTTGTCTCAGACCAAAATGAAATAATAAAGATCATGGACACAAAGGGAACAAACATATATCCAAGGCCCCATAGTATCGATTCTTGAAAAGCCAAAAGAAGCATCCAAAAGCTACAAACTACAATCACAACTATACCAAAAATTGCTAATAAATGACCTAATATCTCCATCTTATATCTCCTTTTTTGTTATAAGATTTTGTAATTATGGTATTTATCGACAGAATCAACTTCTGATTCAAAAAACTGTGGCGATTAACTGTTCCAGTTATTCAATGCTCTGGCTACAGTAATATCTGCACGGGTTAATCCACCTTAACTATGTGTTGTCATTTCAAGCGATAATGTTCGACTAGCGCCTTTAAATGAAAAATCGGGATGATGGTTTTCTTCTACAATCGTTTTTGTGAAGAATGGCAAAAATTTATTTATATCTGCCCAGTTATCAAAAACAAAATCTTTCTTCAGATACAAACCCTTACGTACCCAGCCATCAAGTTCTTTCAATTCACTTTCTACTTCGTCATCACTTAAACATGTTTTATCTTCCATTGTATTGCTCCTTAAATTATTAGATGATTTAATAGGTCGGTTATGCGCGTAGTTTCAATATTGATTAATATAAAAAGAATTTAGACGACGCCAACTAAACAAAATGCCAGCTTTGTTCAGATGTTTTCCTGTTGGACGACAAGCTGACCACAGGCGCCATCGATATCGCGGCCGAGATTTTTACGAATCGTCGCACTTATACCGTTTTCTTCAAGGTAATTCTTAAACCAGCGGGCATGGTCTTTACTCGTCTGCTTATGTGACGATTCCGTTTCATTATAGACAATCAAATTTACATGCACAAGATGAGTCGGCTTTATCGTTTTCAGGTACTTTATCAATTGCTTCGCATTGTCCCGCTTATCTGTCTCGTCTCGTAATAAGATATATTCGATAAAGACTTTGCGGTGCGTTTTCTCAATGTAGTCTGTCAATGCTTCAGCCAGTTTGGCTAAAGGCCACGCCTTATTTATTGGCATCAGCTCCGTACGCTTTTCATCATCGGCAATATGTAATGACAAGGCCAAGTTCACCTGTGGGAAGCGATCCGCCATCTGATATATCGGTTTTACGATTCCCGCTGTGGATACCGACAAATGGCGGGCACCCATGTGAAATGTGTCCGGATTCATCAACTCATCTAAACTATCGAAAACATTTTTGGTATTTTGGAAAGGTTCACCCATGCCCATGTAGACCACATTATTGAGGCGTTCGGCAATCTTTCGCTCTCCAATAAACTGCCGCCAGAACAATACCTGATCGGTAATTTCCTCACTGCGAAGATTTCGTAAGAGACCCATCGTGCCCGTGGCGCAAAATGTACAGGCCAATGCACAACCAACCTGACTGCTTATACATGTCGTCCAATGCCCTGGTTTGGGATTCATCAATACTGTTTCAATGATCTTGCCATCACTAAGCTTGAGCAATGCCTTAAAAGTCGTTTTATCAGATGACTCAAATAAGCGGTAAAGTTCAAACGACAAGAGCGGATATTTTTCGGATAAACGTTCCCGCAAATCTTTCTTCAGTGTGGTGATGCCATTGAATGACGATGCGTGTTCCTGGAAAATTGCCTGGCGAATCTGCTCAGCCCGGTATTTTTCGATTCCTTCATCTTCAATAATCTGTTCTATTTGTTTAGAGTCCATAGCCGAATACTATAAACAAAAAGCCCCGAATTTCTTCGGGGCTTAACAGATCATTAAAATTTTATTTAATCTTCGTCTTTTTCTTCATCACGGTCATGTTTACGATCGCGTCTCTTTTCACGGCGATCCTTCATTTTGTCTTTCATTTTCTCCCGACGATCTAATAATGTCTTGAAATTTTCATCGCCTATGAGCGCCTTGATTTTGGGATCGTACTTATCGCGCAGTGCATCCATCTTTTTGCGCTTATCAGATCTCTCTGCATCACTTTTCAAGATGCCTTTGCGAGCATCATGCATTTCTTTCATGAGCGCTCTAAGCTTCTTATGGGTCTCTTTATCAAGGTTCATATCCTTGAACATTTTACCTTTACCTTTTCGTGCTTTGTCAGATCGTGCTTTGTCAGATCGTTCAGGACGATCGTTCTCAGTTTCCTCTGCAAATAGTGAATTAGCTATGAGTAGTATCGTACAAGCAATTAGCATTAATGTTTTCATTTTCAATATTCCTTTTCTCTTTTTTCATTCATGATGTTTCAGCATGCTGTGTTCATTGTATACAACGCAATTTGTAATCTGTTTATTGTGCACTATTTAAATTAAATGAAAAATATTTTATTTATCTGTAGTCGAAATAAATGGCGCAGCCGGACAGCTGAAGAAATTTTCAAAAATATTGCCGGGTTATCTGTACGCTCTGCAGGCACAAATAGCAGTGCCCGGCGACGGCTCACTGCCAGTGATGTATCCTGGGCAGATATTATCTGCACCATGGAGAAAAAGCACCTTGAAACCTTAAAAGAAAAATTTCATACCGAACAAAAAAATAAAGAAATACATGTATTAAATATACCAGATGACTATAAATTCATGGATGAAGAGCTCATTGGTTTGTTAAAAGATACAATGGAATTAATCATGGCTAATTCAGAAAAAAAAGAAAATAATCCATGCCCGTGTGGCACGGGTGAGCTGTATGAAAATTGTTGCGAACGATTCTATTCAGGAAAATCCTTTCCAGAAACTGCTGAAGAATTAATGCGCTCACGCTACTGTGCATATGTAATGAATCAGCTAGACTATCTCGTGCAAACTACGGATCCTAAAACACGCGATAAAAATTTAAAAGCATCTCTACAAACATCGATGGATCAGTACGAGTGGTTGCAGCTGGAAATTATCTCAACTGCCATGGGACAGAAAAATGATAAGATTGCTAAAGTCGAATTTGTTGCACGATATAAGACAAAAGAAGGACTGTCGGATCATTACGAAGTGTCGAAGTTTCGTAAATTTGAGGGGCATTGGGTCTATACGGGAACTGTTGATGAATAGAGAACTTATTTAAATATGGGGGCGATGTGTACTGCAGGGCGCACGTAGATCGGCTCAAAACTCTTTTCGCGCTCAGCATCATTTTCCGGCCAAACCGGATAATCAATTAAATAACGCGCATCTAAATAATCCAAAATTGTTGTGCGTTGCAAAATTTCAGCCGATAGTTTTTCTAATGATGGATCTGTTTTTAATATGACAAAGTGATAATCGCTTTCTACTAAATTACTGATTTTCTCAACACATGCCTCATTTGCAATCCAGGCATCGCCATCTTTGTGATAAGCACTTAAGAGCACTTCATCTTTGCGGCCATCATTGAGAATGGCAATTTTATCCGCTTCCGGCTGACTTTGTAAAAGCAATGCATAGGCACTTGGCACACCGCGATAAGTAGCGTCATTTCCGGCACAGATTCCCAGTGCGATGGAAGCAGCCACACGAATGCCTGTAAAGCTTCCAGGACCCATACCAATTGACCAGCTCTCTATATCGTTTATAGCAGTACTGCTGACATCAAGCGCATCGAGAATCTGTTGAAATAGCGGCACCGAGCCGCGCCCAATTTCTGCTTCAGACATATCGAGAATAATCTCATCGTCATCCCAAATGACAAAGGATGCGGTTTTTGAAGAACTGTCAATTGCTGCTTTCATCATTCCTTAATTGTGGTAACTCATTTGTCCATTTTTGATTATCCGAATTGAACATTTCCGAAGGTTGGAAATTTACTTTGTAATCCATCTTTGGATGTTCAGGAATATAATACCCCAGATAAACAGATTGAAAGCCCTGTTCCTGTGCCCATTCAACACTTTTTAAAATATTATATATACCAAGGCTGCGTTTCTGAAAGTCAGGGTCAAATACAAAATAAACAAGTGAGATCGATGTTTCAGCGACGTCAATCGTACCGAAGCCAAGTAACTTGTCCTCAAGATAAACTTCAAGTTCGCGAGTCGTTCGTGGATTGTCATACATTTGCAGGGTCATGGTAAGCAAGGCATCCTCTTCATTGAACTCACCTGTTTCTGATTCAAAAGGTTTTAGAAAATGCTGTGAATGCTGATAGCGAAGATAAAGCGCTTTCTTTTCATCACTGATTAGAGCTTCTTTTACTTCGTAGCGTAAGTCCGTATTTTTTCTAAGCACCCGGCGTTGGGATTTACTTGGCTTAAAAGTTGTAGTGGATAAACGGTAGCACAGGCAATGATTGCATCCTTTGCACTTGGTACGATACCAGCTCTCGCCACAACGGCGGAAACCTTTTTCCAAGGCGGCCTCAATAAGGGATGGGGGAATATCTTCATCACCCAGAAAATATTGCATCCGGCTCTGGCGCTCAGAAAAATACGAACAACTAGTTTCAATTCCATACGGCAGCTTATCTAAAATTTCATTCCATTGCGGATCCATGATCAGATTTTAGACTTTATTTTCAGCAAGAAGTATTTAATTAATCCCCATATTACATAGACATTGATCACAAGTGCGGACATCAAAACAGACTTTTTCGCAAAGGCCATAAAAAAGATGATCACAATAAACATCTTAAGCTTATTATTCTTTTTGCTGCCAAGCCATTTACCAAAGTGCATATAAGGCACTTTACTCACCATTATAAACCCAAGAATAGCAGCGTAAAACGGCAAAATTTTTGCTATCGTTTCCTTGGAAAAATGAAATTTATAAAATTCCAGGTCGATCGTTGTGCTGTTATATAAAAAGATTAAACTGGAAACTGCCGCGGCAGCACCGGGAGAAGGCAGACCGGAAAAAGCATCTTCGCTCTGATCGACTGTTTCCTGTTCCTCCTTATTGAGGGTCATCACATTATAAGTGGCTAAACGCAAAGCAACACAACCGACATAAATTGCACAGCAAATCCACACAAATTGATGCGGAAAACCAAAGTTGACAGTTTCTTTATGTGCCAAAACTGAAACCATTACCGCCGGAGCAACACCAAATGTCACCATATCAGCCAATGAATCCATATGCATACCATGGTCGCTCGATGCATTCAGTTTGCGTGCAGTCCAGCCATCAAGCATATCAAATATCATCGCGCAAACAATTAACCAGCCACTTCTTACCAAAATAGCAGGCACGTCGGCATCAGCTTCATATGCCTTAAGTGTATTTAAAATTGCCCCAAACCCACATAGGGTATTGCCCAAAGTTAAGGCAGTGGGTATCGCTCTATATGCTTTTTTTAATTTCAATAACCGGGTTCTCATAGGCGATACAATACTGCTAACCGAGCAGATTTCACCCTCAAAGTTAAAGAGTTCAAGATGCCAATACTCTTGAATTTTGTGTTGATATACGCATAGTAAGCGCCTTAATGAATTAACCTAAGAATTGTGCAAAATGAGCGACTTAATAGACAAAATGGAAGCAGCCCTGTCTGAAGCACTGGCAGACCTGGATGCTGCAGCAGACGAAAAAAGCATCGAAGAAATTAAAATTCGCATGCTTGGCCGTAAAGGGTTTCTGCCCGCTGCCATGAAGGAAATAAAAAACGTCTCAAATGAAGAAAAACCCCTTATTGGGAAAGTCGCAAACAAAGTAAAAACTGAACTCAATAATAAGATATCCGAAAAACTCGACGCACTCGAAGACAGTGGTTCTGCAGTCGATGGTATCGATGTAACCATTCCCGGCCGGCAGCGAAAAATTGGCAAAAAGCACCTTATTACACGAGTTATAGACGACTGTGTCACCATTTTCAGACGCATGGGATTTGTGGTTGTTGACGGGCCTGAACTCGAAGATGAGTATCATAATTTCGATGCGTTAAATACACCAGCGGACCATCCCAGCAGAGACAGCCAGGACACATTTTATCTTTTAGATGGGCGGCTCTTGCGCACCCAGACATCACCTGTGCAAATCCGTACCATGGAGAAACAGGATCCACCTGTGCGCATCGTCTGCCCAGGACGCTGCTTTCGCCGCGATACTCCCGATGCGACACACAGTATGAATTTCTCACAAATTGAAGGTTTGCATATCGATACAAATATTTCAATGGCGGATTTGAAGGGAACACTTTTAATGTTTGCTCAGGAAATGTTTGGTGAAGATGTGGAAATTCGTATGCGCCCGCATTTTTTCCCCTTCACAGAACCCAGTATCGAATGCGATGTACTCTTTCGTAATTTCAAAGGCGGCAAAGACAGTTGGCTGGAAATATTCGGCGCCGGCATGGTCGATCCAAATGTATTGACGAATGTCGGCTACGATCCTGAAAAAGTCACGGGATATGCATTCGGTCTCGGCATCGAACGCATCGCCATGCTCAAATACGATATTCCCGATATTCGTTATCTATACGAAAACGATATCCGCTTCCTCGAACAGTTCTAATTTGAGTCTCATTGCGAATGAAATAAAGATAGACATACTGTGGATGAGGAAGCAAATCGCTTTATATTTAATATATGGAGAAACAAACATTATTTTACGACGGCCACTGTGGTCTGTGCCACAGGTCGGTAAGCTTTGTTCTGAAGCGAGATAAGAATGCTGTTTTCAGTTTCAGCCCAATCGGATCTGATTTTTTTAAAAAAGAATTCTCAGAAAGTGAAATTAAGAATTTCCCCGATAGTATCATCATAAAGAATACGCGTGGGGTATTTGTGCAATCCGATGCAGTGAAAGAGATCTTCAAGGAACTTGGCGGTATCTGGCAAATTCCCGCCTGTTTCCTCGCCATCATTCCGCGTTTTCTGCGCAATTTTGCTTATCGTTGCATTGCCAGAATGCGGCGATCATTTTTTAAAGACCCGGAGACCAACTGCCCAATAATCCCACCTGAACTCAAACAGCGCTTTCATTTGTAAAGATTTTACTTGTCCTTGTCCTTCACAATTGTTTCCATATAAGCCTTCAGAGTATGGCTCAATGTTTCCTGAGTCAGGGTTCGTAAGTGGCGTGATTCTTTAATCTGGAAAATATTATCTTGCAATATTTCAATCGACTTCTCACCCAAATAAATTAATGCACGAATCGTTTCATCACGCTTATTATTCCACAATTTAGAAAAATTAGTCGCCAAAGAATCTGCAATTATTCGTTTGTCGCCTTTGTGAGTTTCATTAATCCACCAGTCAAAATCTTCAGCGCCATCATTGTACCATTTGGCAAATAATTTTACCTCGCTGTCTTCCATGTTGTTCGATTCTTTTGTCGTTGCAATCCGGCTTTTGCACTTCAAGGCAAATTCATAACAAAACAGATCGAGCAATATTTTCGTCCATTCCGATTTGCCATAGCTGTTAAATCCGTAGAGAACCCCTTCCCTGCTCAGTGCAATAAGTTTTCTGCCAATGACATGGCCCTTTTCATTGCGAATGTAAATGACGCGTTTATTGATCTCTATGGCATTTGCCACTGTGGAATATGCAAAGTCGCCTCCCAGGCTTAGGCAGGTACCAAAGAGATTGCCCATTTCCAGGACCTTTATGGGATCCATTTCGAGATACAATGTCCACTTTGAATTAAAAACTTTATGCTCATCCTGATAATCCGACAGCCATACATCCGTATTGATATTATGTGTTTTCAACCCGTCAATGAATCGCTTATTGGTCGGGTGCTTGGCGATCCAGTTTGTATGGCCGCTGGCTTCAGCACGGATTAATTCCTTGAGCAGACGGCGATTTTCATCAATCCCCATGCTCATGAACAGGGCATTATCCCAGTGTTGGTCATTGTGTACTATGGCTGATTCAGCACCCATTAAACGCCAGTAACGGCTAATCGCATCTTGACAAATGTGCTCGAGAAAAGCAAGTTTGGCAAACATCAGCTGCTTCGTCAATTCAGAACCCAATTCTTTTTCCACATAATCCTGGAGCGACTCTTTGTCCTCGAGATAATCCGTCAAACGATCAATACGAATACGCTGCGACTCATTAATCGAAGCGCCGTTTATTGATTCCAGTTTACTCAATTCTTTTTCATAATTCTTTTCTTGTTTCAAAATCTTTTTAATGGATTTTGGCAGATCAGTCTGTTTTGAATTTTTTCGAAAGACCAACAGCTTACTGTAATTATCTCTCAATGCCTTTGGCACAGAATCAGGAATCGTTACATCGCTTTCATCCACCGAGATGAGTTCCTCCCAGACGGTAAATTGCGTACTCAGTTGGTAAGATGATTGCAGGCGTAAGGCCAGTGCCATACGCTGGAGCAGCTGTTTAATACGGGTGATTAATTCCGGGCGGTCGCAACTGCGATTTAAAAACTTCTGAATCATCGGATGTTTTTTCAAAAAGTTCCAGGTATTTACTGCCGGTACAGGGTAGCTATAGCTCTGTTGTATTTGCTGCCTGAAACAATTGAGCAAGCGTTCATTCTCACCCGCACTTAAAAGAATATCCAGTTCCAGATCCTCTGATTCAAAATTAATGTCTTTGTTGCTCTGATTAAATTTTAATATGTCATCCATCAAATTAACAAAACGAATATTATGTGTTTCCGCATAAAACAAAATATCGAGCACCCAGGTGGCAGAGCTAAATGCATCCACTGCTCCCCGCTTATCACTTGTCATGGACTGACAATTTTCAAATAAGCGGTCGATCATAAAAAACTGTTTATTCAGGAATTGTTGGCGCTGCAATTTTTCCTGTCCCCGGTTGAGGAATGACATTATATCATCAAGCAGATAAACGATTTGCGACCATTTAAACCCCTCGTTGTAGAGCGACACAGTCCAGTCAGCGATATTTTCTGCTAAAGCAAGATTGCTAAGTTTAAATAATTCTGCCCAGCTATAGGCATCGTAATATTCCAATTCCTGCCAGCTGTCGTCCGCTAAGAATAAAAATTCGCATGCTTTTTCGAGCGCCTTGGGTTGGTATCTTGCGACTTCATCGAGCCAGTGAATCAAGCCACTGTTGCACAATTCATGAATCATCCCATGATACGTTTCTGGGATACGGCAGAGCAAGGCAAGGATGTTAAATGTTTTATCCGGGTGATATGCCTTGAGAAGATTTTTATGCGATGGTACCTGTGCATCGATTCCTGCTACACTGTATGCCAGTGAATGCCCATGCTGATAAATTACTTTAAACAATACATCCGGATTTTCGTGTTTAATATCTTCCAGATATCCCGTACTATTCAGTATACTTTTTAGGGCATAGCGTAAACCCCCGCTTCCACAAGATCCCGTAATGCAACTAGCCCGGCAAAGATCCAGCCAGTGGGCAAGCGGATTAACCACCGCTTCAATAGTATAGACCGCGGACAGACGACCACTGACAACGGCTATTGCACCGTAAACTTCAGGTGCTGGATTTACCAATAAGGGTTTCAGAAAATTTTCCAGATTTGTCAGGAGCTGGTAATTCGGGTCGAGATCACTGCGGACACATTCCAATTCTTTTTGCAGAGTTTTGGTCAATTTAACATCCAGCATCCAAAGCATCAGTAATTTTAAAGCACGTTTTTCCTGACCAAAAACAAGATTGATACCCTCATCGGCCAGATGCATTTTTAAGTAATCCAAGGCACTTTCATCAAATGCTATATTTTTCGTGACAATCTCTTCCTCATCCCAATTAAAGTAATTTTCACTCTGCATGATATCGCCGAGAAAACTTAAAAAGTATTTGAGCCGTTTTTGCGGTTCTTGCTCGAGGCGTTTCATGGCACTGATAATCTGCGGGCTATTTGTCAGCAGGCGTACAGCTTCTGGTTTCACAGCGAGCAGTTGATGTTCGCGCACCATGGTCAACCAGGCACTGTTGTTTAATTGCGGCCAATTGGAAATAAGCGAGCTCACCCGTTGGCATTGTGCCTTATTCTTAAATAAAATTAATACATCCGGTGTCCATTGATTGAGCTGTTGCCCAATACGGTACCAGTGGTCCAATCCGGGTAGGCGCTTATAGAAAAGACTGCGCTGCCCGGCAACAATCGAAGCAATCTCATGACGCCGGTCAATTGTCGCAGGTTCTTCGAGAAATTCGATAAGGGTTTTATCATCGATTCGTTTTGATGGGCGGAACTGTTCACTGCCAATCCACGCACAGTGAGCTTCCAGAACCAATTGATCCACCCCTTTTTCATTTGCCGAATTATAAGCGATGGAAAAGCGCTTCAAGCGCATAAAGATACGCTGCATCCAGCTGTCAAAGTCCTCATCTTCGAGGTGCGTTTCAATTTCTTTTTTTATGTATTGCGCCTGCGACAAGAGATAGTTTGCATCTGACAAGCGCTGAGCGCTTACCAGGCAGACGTTCCCGACTTTGGGACCATTTTCATGCAGCGTCGGCGTGTAGCTTAGTTCCACAGAATAAAGCCCGGGCTTACATCCCCGCAGGCGTTCATGTAGGATCGACCAGCTTGAGCGACACGATTCCATATAAACAGGCGCGGGTGATTCATCCACACCGCCCCAATACAAAGCTTTGTCCCACAGCCAGTTAAAGCGACGAAAGAGCTCCCGCGGACTTATGTTTTCACTACGCTTTAAGCGTTGTGTGCGGTTGCTGCCTTCATAGTATTTTTCATAATCATCACTCATATTATACCTGTAAATTAACTATATCTGCGTATTGACCGAGCACTAGTGCTCAAACGAGACTAAATTTGCGTAGACAGACTACTAGCCTGAATTTATAAATGGATTATCTTTCAGGCTAATTATTAAAAGGAATCAATTATTTTGCTCAAGCTCATCATATTAATCCCTCTGGGAATTATTATATTCATGATAACGCTCTTTCTGATAAATTTGCGGAGACGTGTAAAGGCGATAAACGAATTTGGTAAAATTCCCTGGCCGCCTATTTTAAAACGTGTAAAAAATGGCATGAAGCCAGATGAACTACATACCCTCTTTGAAGGCGAACTAAAAAAAATAGATAGTGATGAGTTCGAAACCTGGCGCTGGGAATCAAAACTTGGAAAACGCGGAATGTGGATTTTTGAATTGGTATGCTATAGCAAAACATCATTTCAGTGGAAAATTAACTACGAATCCTTTGAGAGCAAGCATTTGAATATATCAATACCCTATGGTAAATTACGTTATATGGAAAAGGAATAAAATGACGGATAAAGCAATAGAAATACCTGAAGATACAAAATTTGAAGATGCACTTAATGAGCTCGAAGAGATTGTCGAAAAAATGGAATCCGGTGACTTAAGCCTGGATGACAGCCTGGCCTTTTATGAACGCGGCACAGCACTCAATCGCTTTTGTCAAAAACGCCTCAACGAAAGTTCCAAAAAAATAGAACTCTTAAAAAAGACCAGCGATACGACTGCCGAATGGCAGGACAAGGCTGATCAATAAGTAAAAAAGATGGCTTCTGTCAGCGTGTGGTAGTAGCTTGTCAGGTCTAATCTAGACGCCTTGCTATCCAGGATTAATTTATTAGTTGTGATGGGCTGAGTTGTTATTTTAACGTTGCCCTCCACGAACCAAAGCCGAACCAATATATTTTCCACCCCTCGGTTCGGAAACCGGGGTTCCACGCTCGCCCAGAAGCCATCAAGCCAATTCAGCCTGCCAATTCATTTCTTGAATCTTTGCATTTAATTCACGAAGCTTCTTTGAGATATCCTCAAGTTCCTTCTGCATCGATTTCACATTGACAGTTGAGATCCATTTGATTTCACTCATGCTATAGCGGTCTGGTTCATGACTAGAACCCTCGAGAACTGCTTGTAACAATGAGTGCTGTTTTGCTAAACGTTCGCGACCTGCGATTGCTTCGGCAATTGTACGTCCATCAGATAGCGTCGTATCGCTATTCGCCTTGTTGATCTTGCAAACAAGCTTTTCAAGCTCTTTCAAAACAGAGACAGATTCTTTAATTAAAGCTTTTGGATCTTCAGGTAAATCAACGCCTTCCTGTGTAACTGCGTACTTAATTGAGCGTTCACGTAATGATGCTAATTTCTTTTGTAAATCAGCGCGTAATAATAGTGCTTCTGCGATTTTCATTTTTCCCTCATTGTTAATGCTGATTAATTCAGCGCTAAGAGGGTGAACGACGAATCACCATTTTACTTTCAGACAAAATAACAATTTCAAGAATATGAAAATAGGGTCCGGGACGGATTATTTTTTCGACTTAATTTTTTTCAAAAACTTATAGTTCTTCCAGTCAATACCAAATTGCTTTTGATAGGTTTCTTGATCCTTCGTACCATATATAAGTGCCACAAGCGTATAGCCGCCTTTTAATCCCTTAGGTGACGTAATCATCCAATCTGAAATCTCTTTTTCACCCACGGTAACGACCTGCCCGAGCTTCATTTTCTTTATATTGAGAGGTTTGTTATTGAGTGTTCCTGTAAACTTTCCATTTCCATATTTTAGTAATGAAATCCAAATATGTTCATGGTTTCCTTTATCATCAGGAAATCCTCTTTTAATAAAAAAGTTTTTATAATCCTTAGTCGCTTTTACTAATGTAATAAAGGTTTTTATATTCTCTTTAGCCTCTTTTATTGCCGAATCCATTTTTTTAGAATTTGTTATTACAGTATCCGGTTGTCCATCACGTTTGATAACTTTATCTTCGCAATAGATCGTTGAGGCAATCAACAAAAATGCAATTAGTAACTGTTTCATAGATTTTTTATCCATTATTATTTAGTTTAACTTAAGGGCAAATCAGGCAATAGAATCTCGAACGATATTTTCACCTACCATCTATGCAATCACGCTAATGGCTTTCTCAGCAAAATCAAATAAATTTTGGAATCGCTGTTAATCATCAAATTAGAGAAAGTCGCATTCCTCCCTATCTCAACAGCCTGGTTCATCGGCGAAAAAACACGTAGCGCTTTAACATTCAGTGCAGTGACTGGTTATGTATATACATTTTAAAGAACCTTACCGTTTGCTACCTTCAGACTATAGTGGTATTTATAAATTGTTGTAAGCTTTTATCTCTACCCCGCCAGCGAAATTTAAAAGGATAAGGCCATGAGTCGCCTTTAAAGAAATGTAGCTTAGGAAACGCCATACAGTTTATTCCATAACCCTTGTTCAGTATTTTTTGGCTTATATATATTTCACCATTTTCAATTACATCTAGCTTAGTCTTGTAACTCGCATTCGAAAGAAGGCTATCCCCAAAACAGTCTTTAAGTATACTCATATCACTGTATAGAAGCCAGCTCTGCACATGTTCCTGGGTTGATACTCCTGCATCCTTAGCAGGAGATGTGTTCGTGGTAGTTCCGGAAAGACCAATCTGCGAATGGCTTAAAAATAATTCTTCGTATTTATCTAACCACCCATCCGAATGAGGTCCACTGACAGAACTATTAATAAACATCACTCTTCCACTGAAGCCCTCATTTAAGCAATGCTTGTAACCATAATCATATGCACCGATATCTAGTGCATGGTTCTCTCGAATAAATATCTTGGAAATAAACTCAAAATTACCCATAAGCATTTTGTATTTAATAGGCGTTTTCTCGTAATCAGACGCGTCTGAATTGATGACCAATACAAGCTCAAATTCAGATCCTTTGCTATGTTTTTTTATCCCACTGAGAATTGGTAGTATTCCTCGATGTATGATTTCTGATTCACTATTTACCTAATGATTATTTGAATGCTTATCTCGGAGTTTCTGTAAATTTTCTGCAAAAGATCCCAAGTTGGTGCTTGAAGATAACGATCGAAGGACGGTTTGTCAATTTATCAGACTTCTTATTCTGTTTTCTAATTCTCTGGACGTAATTAAACAAAACAAATCGACCTATTTCACTCGCTCAAGAACCCTAAACGTGACCGGGTTCGAAACAACCTTGCCAAATTTCCAGCGCAAGCGATATTCGCCCGGAAGCTGCCCGTAGTCAGACCCCCATTCAAACACAGCATCCCATTTCCTGGTGGCACCCGGTGGAATGATTATGTCGGGTGTTTTCCAGTTATGAGAGCCTCCCAGGTACCGCATCTCAGGGGCTTTTTTGCCCTTCAGTTTTTCGTATATCAATCTCATCCAACCCTGCATTTGAAGCTGGCCTTTCGCATTGACTACTGCTCCATTTATCGTAAAATTCTCCTTTCCATTGTTCACAATACTGAAGGTAAGTTTCACTTTCTCACCTTGCTTTAGTTCAGTCTTCTCAACCGTTAGAATTACTTTAATATGCTTAAAAAGCGCATCATACTTCGCATCACTTTTAACAAGATTCCGGGTCTTTTTCTCCTCTTCAGGCGTGAGCTTTCTTGCCGCATCGAATTGATTGACGAGAGTATAACCCCTGGCAGAACGCTTTAGAAATAGTGAATATTTCTCATTTTTTCGAAGCTGCCCCGATCTGGGGTATTTGTTTCCTTCACTTATCTGAAAGGCAAGTTGTATTTCCCCATCGACTTTCTTGCCTTTTAATATTTCAAGAACTTCTATGGTCGCCGTCGCTGGCCCTTCTTTTTGTTTTGCCTTTACATTCATCACCTTGCCAATTAGCACGATATTCGCTTGGTCCGTCAGATCTTCATCAAGCAAGGGAAGTCTATCTGGAAATGCGACTAATGGAGCTAGAAAGAAGCCCATACTTAGAAGTAATTTTATTTTTCTCGATTTTCTATACATCATTGTCCCACCATTATGTTTATGTCCTAAGTCACTGCTTTTCCAGAGAAGTTCCTAATTATTGTTTTTCTTTTTTAATTAAGTCTTCAATTTCTTTTCTCTTATCGATGGGCAGGTATCTTCTAGGATAATCCGCCCTAACTGTTCCATCTTTCTGAATTTGTAATAACCATATCCCAAGTTTTGTTTTATTCGCATGATCGATACGGTTACTTAATCCTTGAGGATGACTCCAAATTAGTTTCAATTTTTTCTTATTATCTAATTTGCCTTTTAATACGGTTTGAACCGAAATGAATCCTTCCCCATAATCAACTTTATTTTTGCTTTCGGTCTTCACGTTTATCAGTTTACCAATAACAATTATTTGGCTTCTTTCAACAATTTTATTCAAAGGTATATTTGTCCATTTTCCAAAACAATTGAATGCAGAAAGTAATAGCATTGTGATAATTAGGTTTTTCATTTTCTTCCCCTTATATTAACTATAATATTTTATCTATCCCCGAATTCTTTTCATAAAACTACAGCGAAATATTTCTATTTGTTTTTAACACGTGCATTTTGTTTATAGTACCCTTTTTTTATATGATTAATCAACTCACCTGCCCTTACATCACTGGACACACACCCATGTTGAGTCCGTACATTTTTATTTCCATCTAGAGTCTTTGATAATTTCTCAAACATTTTTTCATCCGTTTGCTTGAGACCGCAAAGCGCATAAAGCTTGGAAAAAGTATTTCCCTTTTCATAGAGATACTTAAAATGTTCCTTTGCATCTGGATTACTTAATAACAATCGGTAGGCTTTTGTTGTTTTTCGTTCTTTCTGACCTTTTTTTCCTGCAAAACCAAATTGTTTCGCCTGCAATAATACCTTAATTTCGTCATTTTGTTCAGAAAGCTCATCAGGATACGGTTCTTCTTCACAAGATTGTAGATAGAAGCTAAAGAGCAATAATATAAAAGTTTGTTTCATCTTTCCCTCGGTTTGTTTTTGGGTAAGACGCAGAACGATGACTTTTATTAGAACTATGCGATCTTTATTTAATTGATTTTGTTGCCTGCACAGTACTAATATGACAGGTTTGGTCCGAGCCACTTTTCAGTTTTTTCGAGACTAAAGTCTTTTCGCTTGGCATAGTCTTCCACCTGGTCTTTGGCAATTTTTCCGACGGCAAAATATTTGGCTTCAGGGTGTGAAAAATAGACCCCGCTTACGGAACTACCCGGCCACATGGCGAAGGATTCGGTAATCTGAATGCCAGTATTCTTTTCAACTTCGAGCAGGTCCCAAAGTCCGTCTTTTTCCGTATGATCCGGGCAGGCAGGATAGCCCGCTGCCGGGCGGATACCACGGTATTTTTCATGAATTAATTCGTCTGTACTGAGGCCTTCGTCGGCACCAAAGCCCCACTCACGGCGCATGTACTCGTGCATGTATTCTGCAAAAGCTTCGGCAAATCGATCGCCAAGTGCTTTGGCCATGATGGAATTGTAATCGTCGTGCTCCGCTTCAAACTTTTTTGCGTAGGCATCCACTTGGTCGCCACTGGTAACTGCAAAGCCACCGACATAGTCTATACGACCTGTGTCCTTCGGCGCAATAAAGTCGGCCAGGGCAAAGTTAGGGTTTCCCTCGCGGCGCTTGGTCTGCTGCCGCAGCGTATGCATTTTATTTATCACGGTGCTACGATCCACATCAGCGTAGACCTCGATATCGTCACCCACACTATTGGCTGGGAAGAAACCTACCACAGCTTTTGGTGTATAGATTTTTTTATCAGCAATCTCTTTGAGCATGGCCTGGGCATCGGCAAATAATTTAGTCGCCTCTACACCAACAACCTTATCTTTAAGAATTTTTGGATAAATACCATGCAATTCCCAGGTCTGGAAAAATGGTGTCCAATCGATATAGGGAATAAGGTCGGCACAGGTGACATCTGAAATAACCCGAATGCCGGTAAATGACGGGCTGGCAATCTCAACGGTTTTCCAATCGCATGAAAATTTCTTTGCTCTGGCTTCGGCTATAGTCAAATACTCAATCTTTGATTGGCGCTCTAAATAGTTTTCGCGATGAACTTTATAGTCTGCTTTTGTATCCAGGGCAAATTGCTTTTTATTTTTCTTACTAAACAGGGATGCCACGACACCCACAACAAGTGATGCATCGACCACATGAACAACGGGCTCATCAAATTCCGGATCTATCTTCACCGCAGTATGGGCCTTGCTTGTCGTCGCGCCACCAATGAGCAGAGGAATCTTAAATCCTTCGCGAGTCATTTCTTTTGCAACATTGACCATTTCATCCAGGGATGGGGTAATCAATCCTGACAAGCCAATGGCTGAGGCATTCACCTCTTTTGCTTTAGCAAGAATTTTTTCGCAAGGAACCATGACACCGAGATCGATCACTTTATAATTATTGCAGCCAAGAACAACACCAACGATATTTTTTCCGATATCATGCACATCGCCTTTTACGGTGGCCATGATGATCGTTTCTTTTTCGCTGGTATCGGCATTTCGTTTTTTCTCCTCTTCCATGAATGGATCGAGATACGCGACCGCCTTTTTCATCACGCGGGCAGACTTAACAACCTGGGGAAGAAACATCTTTCCATCGCCAAATAATTGGCCGACAATTTTCATGCCGTCCATTAAGGGCCCTTCAATTACATGGATGGGGATCTTCAGTTTTTGCCGGGCTTCTTCTGTGTCTTCTTCAATGAAGCCGTCAATGCCTTTCACCAGGGCATAGGAGATGCGCTCCCCTACAGGCTTTTCACGCCATTCCAGATTGGCTACTGCTTCAGAGGTCTTTACGCCTTTGAATTTTTCAGCAAAGTCTAGCAACCTTTCAGTGGCGTCGTCATCGCGATTGAGCAATACATCTTCCACATGGGTCAGCAAATCTTTGGGAATTTCGTCGTACACACTGAGCATTCCGGCATTTACAATTCCCATGTCCATGCCGTTTTTTATGGCATGGTAGAGAAATGCTGCATGCATCGCTTCACGTACTGTATTGTTGCCGCGAAAGGAAAATGATACATTTGAAACACCACCTGAAATACGTGAATTGGGACAAAGTTTCTTTATCTCCGGTATAGCATCGATGAAATCTTTGGCATAATTATTATGCTCCTCCATGCCCGTCGCAACAGTCAAAATATTGGGATCGAAAATAATATCTTCCGGTGGAAAGCCGATTTGATCCACAAGGATATCGTAGGAGCGTTTACAGATTCGCACCTTATCATCTTTTGTAGCCGCTTGGCCCTTTTCATCAAAGGCCATAACAATGACAGCTGCGCCAAAATCGAGAATGGTTTGCGCATGATTGATAAACTCGTCTTCGCCTTCCTTAAGACTTATGGAGTTTACAATGCCCTTCCCTTGTATGCACTTGAGGCCCGCTTCAATCACTTCCCACTTCGAAGAATCGATCATAATAGGCACCTTGGAAATTTCCAGATCGGAGCCAATCATATAGAGAAATTTGGTCATGCATTCCTTGCCATCCATAAGCGGTGCATCGAAGTTAATATCGATAATGTTAGCGCCGGCTTCTACTTGCTGGCGGGCAATGCCAAGGGCCTTATCCCAGTCTTCTTCGAGGATGCATTTCTTAAATCGTGGCGAACCCATGACATTGGTCCGTTCACCAATCATCAAGAACCCTTTTTCCTTATTGATGTTCAATGGCGCCAGGCCTGACAGCCGCGGGATCTGTTCGAGATCTGGAATTTTTCTAGGGCTCAAATCTTTTACCCGGTCTGCAATAGCCTTGATATGTTCCGGTGTTGTTCCACAGCAGCCACCCATAATATTGGCCCAGCCTCTTTCGGCGAATTCAAAGCATTCATCGGCGAAGGACTCGGCCGTTTGGTCGTAGCCGCCCATTTCATTGGGCAGCCCGGCATTGGGATATATACAGGTATAGGTTCCGGCTGTTTCGGAAATTTCTTGCACAAAGGGCCGCATAATATCGGCACCGAGGGCACAATTTAAACCAATCGCCATCGCGTTGGAATGGGCCACAGCATTGACACTCGCTTCCAATGACTGAGCAGAAATCATTGTCTTGCCAAACTTGTCCATGGTCAGTGATAAAAAGAGCGGTAATTGTATACCGAGTTCACGGAACAGTCCTTTGGTGGTATGGATTCCCGCTTTCAGATTCAGTGTATCGAAGGTTGTTTCAAATAGTATGATATCCACATCGCTGTTTATAAAATGCAGCAACTGCTCTTTATAGACATCGCAGACTTCATCGAAATAAATCGCCGGTGCATCTTCCGTAATCAAAAATGATGCGGACATTTTAAGCGGCCCAAGAGCACCCGCAATAAAACAATTTGCAGCGGGATTTTCCGCTTTATAGCGCTTTATAGCTTTACGGGCAATCTCAACAGAGGCAGTATTGAGCTCTTCAACAAGCTCTGATAAACCATAATCATCCTGAGAAATGCGATTGGCATTGAAGGTATTTGTCTCCAGGATATTCGCCCCAGCGCACAAAAATCGATAATGAATCTCCTCAATAATATCAGGACGGGTTAGGCTCAATAATTCATTATTACCGATCAACGGACTGGGATAATCTTTAAAGCGCTCCCCGCGAAAGTCCGCTTCAACAAGCCCGTAGCTCTGAATCACAGTACCCATCGCTCCATCCATGATCAAAATACGCTCAGATAACAATTTATCTAAGCTCGGACCGGCACTATTCGTATAGTTCATTTCAAAACCTTTAATTATTCTATATTCGCTTATTCGAATATCCGTATGTTAGTTCATTTTTAGTGCAAATCAAGCGAATTAGCGATTTATCTACCCGCTTCTATCGGTTATGTTTTGACCGATTATAGTCTCATTTTTCTTCATTTCGGCCAATTCTGATGGCTACGAGTAAACATTTATTTAAAATTATCCATAAAATTTGCATTCATATTTTTATAGCTTAGTTTGACTATAGAGGCAAAAATTTATAGATTCAGTTAGGAGGGAATCCATGCATTTTTACAAATTACCTGTGGCCTTATTGTGCCTGTTTATAAGTACATCTTGTTCATCTTTATTCGCAAATTACGAAATACGTTCCAAAGTTATAAGCGGTGTGCGCTATGTCTATTTAATTGATGTAAAAGAATATTATGGCATGAAAAGCAAAGTAAATGGCAAGGTGGTATCTTTGTATTCAGCTGACCACAGCCTGACCCTGACAAAAGATTCGCGTTATGCCAAAGTAGATGGCAAGGTTTTGGACCTTGGCTATGTAATGCTGCTTAGAAATAATGACTACTTTATTGCTGAAAAAGATTTAAGACTCAGCATAGACCCGGTTTACCGAGACTGGGGACTGGCCCGCAGGGCCGTAAATACAATCGTCATAGACCCGGGGCATGGCGGCAAAGATCCCGGTTCCCATGGGCTAAAAGTGTATGAAAAAGATATGAATCTGGAAATTGCCTTACAATTAAAAGAATTGCTTGTGAAGGTGGGATACAGTGTGGCATTAACACGAAACAACGATAAATTTATTAAATTGGCAAATCGCCCTACCATGTATAATGCCGACTTGTTCATCTCGGTTCACACAAATGCCTCAACGGCAAAATCTGTAAACGGAATCGAAACGTATTTTCTTACGCCTCCAGGTATGAAATCCACGGGACATAAGCGCACTTACTACACCCGGCAATCGGGCAATAAATTTGACGGACTTAATACCCGTCTGGCACACAGTATTCACAGTGAATTAATTGATAACATGTCGGCAAGGGACAGGGGCATAAAACGAGCCAGGTTCCAAGTTTTGCGCGAGGCAAAATGTCCCGCAGTTTTATTGGAATTAGGCTATCTTTCGAACCCCAGCGAAGAAAAGCGTTTATTGGGTGTACGCTACAGGGAAGAACTGGTAATTAGCATTGTACGCGGTATAGTTGCGTTTGAAAAAGCAGTTGCAGCAGACGAGTTGTTAGCGACTGAGTAAACTAAACTTAACCATACGATAAATTACTGTGAGATTTGCACTTTTATACGCAGTTCTCTGCACCAGCATGTTTGCAGAGACTAAAGTTAGCAGTTCCGTCCGCTACTTAAGTTCCGCCAGAATACCAGCTCACTCATGGGCCTACCTTGGTGTTACGGTGAAAAACAAGGGCGATAAAACTGACCAGGTAAAACTTATTTTCAGCCCCAAAGGTCAGCGCAATATAACCATTTGGGAAATTAATTTAACCATTCCACCTCATACTCAGTACCGTCATGAAGAAATGGTAACTATTGGTTCCACAGAATCACTAAATACGAAAACCTATATAAATGGGCATCTGGTATCAACCGTATCGAGTTCAGAATCGGTTATCCGTTTAAAAGATCGAAACGATCAAACGATTCTCTTTTTTGAAGATAATGACGAACCTTCATTTGGTGTATTCAGTAAAAACAATGGGTTTGGAGTTCCAGTTGTAAACACCTCTTGCAGAGCAGCGAACGCCCCCTATCATGTTGCGGGTTATGATAATATAAAACTTGTCATCATATGCCAGCCGGATTTCAGCTCAATGAGAAGTCGTCAGTTTAATGCATTGTTGGATTATGTAAACCGTGGTGGCACATTACTGTTTGCAGAACCAAAGGGCACCCTGGCTGCCTGGAATACCCCCTTGAGAAAACTTATTCCTGTTACCCCACTTCGAATACGCAAATTGGAAAAGATCACGAGTCTGAAAGACTTCAAAGCAAATGAAGAGGTGTGGCCCAAAGGGACCGATTTTCTCGAATCACTTCCGCGCCATGGACGAACTGTTCTTAAACACGATGATTTTCCAGTGTTTCAGTGGTCGCGCTATGGTTCCGGACGTGTCGGATTTTCGGCATTTTACATTTCAGACAGACATTTGACCAAAAAAAATAATCCCACATTTACTGCCCTGTGGCGTCATGTAGTGAGTTACCGCAGTAACAGTAAATTTGTCAGCTCTACGGAAAATAAAAAGATCTCCATGGCTCTGGATACGATCACTGGTATAGAAATCGAGCCCGCAGAAAAAATTCGCAAACTGATAATTGTTTACATGGTAATCGTCCTCATACTTGCAGCACTTGGCATTCTGCTAAAAAAGCAAAGTCACTGCTGGGGTTTAATGGCTCTAATCGCTGTATTTATGACAGGATTTATATTTCAATACTCCAATAAACGAATGGAGAAACTGGGAAATGCAAATGCAACGATCATCGAGTTCAAACATGAAAGTACTGAAGATGCCAGCAGTGAACAACTTGTCAGTTTAATTGTAAGTAAAGAACAGAAAATGGATATCTATCATGACGATATGGATTACAAAATGCGCGCATTGCCTCCAGCAAAATTCAGCTATAATGCAAAAAACTTTAAGAGAAAACTGGCCCGGGGAAAAAAGAAATCTAAAATGAAGAATCGAAGGGCAACTTTTGGCGATGTCGAACGTGGAAAAGATGAGGACTTTCGTGACCCAATGAAACTGACCTATGTCGATGGCAAAACACAAATGCTAAATGTCAATATGCGTAATTTAAAACCACACATGTTCAGCACCTTAAGATCCTATAGTCCCCAAAATTTGTCACCCCAATTCGCCACTGTAAAATGGGCCCTGGATGGTCCGCAAATAACCGCAAATAATATAAAGTTTGTTAAGCCCAAGGATATTTACCTGGTCTGCGAAAATGGCTTTTTTGTGCTCGAACTTGATGGCCAGAAGATCACCATCCGCAAAAAGACGGAGGCAATCAAAACGGCTGAAATAAAAGCCTTGCGAGATTATATTTCTTCGGGTAACCTCTCTGCTCCGCTCATTGCCGTCATTCGTGACACTGCCAACTCTGTGGACCATTCACTGATTGAAAAGTCCTACAATATTCAAGCGCGCTCTATCAGTTTCTATCCTGTGCATGAAACAGGACTGGACGAAGAACTGAGCCTTCCAAATCAGCGTATCAGCTTTAAGCTAAAAGATGTTTTATCGAAACAATTAATAAGTCCTCTGGGTGATTGGCTGCCGGTCATCACAAATCATCCCACCAATTATATCATCGATGCATACCTGCCAGCAGGATTCTCACGTATGCAAATAAAAAAGTTGACATTAGAATTCCTTGCAGATAACCGGCTTCATAACTTGAATTATAAATTTTTTGTACAAAACTGGCAGTCAGAGAAGAAACTGCAATTCAGTAAAATTGGCGAGCATCTCTACAGTCTGGAAGTGGATGACTACGATCAATTAAAAGAGTACATTCACCCGGCAAATGGTCAGCTAAAAGTCGTAATTTCTATCTCACAAAAAACCAAAGTAAAAGACCCTGTAAGTGCAGCCCGCATGAATAAATGGACCATACGCACAATCAACCTTGCAGTCAGCGGAAAACTAAAAAGTCCGAACATGAGAATTAAAGAGGAAATGAAATGATCAAAACTGAAAATATCACCAAAAATTTTGGTGGTGGTCGGGGAATATTGGGCCTGGACCTCGAAATAGAACAGAATACAATATTTGGATTTGTCGGACCAAACGGTTCGGGTAAAACAACCACCATAAAAATCCTTTGCGGGCTTATCATTGCCGATGAAGGACGTGCGTGGATTGATGGCATGGAAGTAAAAGGGTCCAATCACATAAAAATAAAAAAAACCATCGGTTACCTGCCGGATGAATTTGGTGTTTATCAGCAAATGAGTGTATGGGAGTACCTCGACTTTTTTGGGGCAGCCTATAAGATTGCCCCAAAGCCTCGCAAAAAGCGCATCGAAGAAGTGCTCGAAGTAACCGATGCATCTCATATGATGGATTACCAGGTATCGTCACTATCACGCGGTATGCACCAGAAAATTGGTATTGCCAAGACCATGCTGCATGATCCCAAAATATTAATTCTTGACGAACCGGCAAACGGGCTCGACCCGCATGCACGTATCGATATGCGTAATACCATTTTACGCTTAAAAGATATGGGTAAAACCATCATGTTGTCCAGTCATATCCTTCCAGAACTCGGCGCCATTTGCGATACCGTAGGCATCATTGAAAAGGGTAAATTACTCATCCAGGGTACCGTCCAGGATATTACCCGTTCACTGCAGCAAAATATTGTGCTCGAGCTAAATCTCGATTCCGATCCGGAAGAGGCAAAAGCAGCGCTTGATGAATTTGAAAATATTCAGAAAATAGAAATTACTGGTAAACATGAACTACGAATTGATTACTTGGGAAAACGCAATGAAATTGCCGATATAACAAGTCACCTTGTGAATAAATCAGTGCGGGTCATTTCTATACGTGAATCGGAAATAGATCTGGAAAATGTCTTCCTGACTGTAACAGGAAAATCAGGAAGTGAAAATCGTGGAACAGCAGCAAAGCCGGTGGAGGCAGAATGAAAAAAATAATACAGCTATATTTACTACTCTTTTTGGGTACTGCATTTGCAGATGAAGCATTAATCAAACTCTTAGGTTCGGATAATTATAAAGAGCGACGGAAAGCCGGAAAGGCACTCATTAAAGGTGGGCGAAAACTATGCCCGCTTCTGCAAAAGAACTTTTCCAATGAGGATCCTGAAATCTCTGAACGGTGTAAAACCATTTGGGCCAAAATTTTGGAGGATCCTAAAACTCTTCCGCCCCGTTATTACAATATCACGGTACGAGATTCAAATACCTACAAAACTGCATATGAAGCATGGGCAAAAAAGACAACGTATTCAGTGACTCACACAGATCCGAATAAAACCAGCAATGGAAATTATATGCTGGCACAAACTTTTACCGCTAAAGACAAAACCCTAAAGGGTATCGAACTTATGCTTCACAACAATGGCGGTTGGGTTCAAGCATCAATTCACAACGATGAAGACGGCCGCCCTGGAAAACTCATCCTGGGGCGTTGCCATTTAAGAATGACCAACTCTTCAGTCAACGGAAATCAATTTATCATATTTCCATTCGATAGTATTCAGACAAAGGTAAGCAGAAAATACTGGATGGTCATAACAAGTGTACGGAGAAACTACCTGAGTCTTGGTGTAAACCGAACTGGCGGGGGATATGCAAAAGGAGAATTATTTTACGGAGAATTTCAATCTCAGTTAAGGCTTATGCAGAATAAAGATCTGCTCTTCAAAATAATCAGTGACTATAAAGGTGAGGCTCCGGGCATAAAAAAATCAAGCGCGAAGACGATTAAAGAAATCAATAAATGATCAACAATCCAATACTGCAACGTGAATTAAAAACAAGTTTCCGGGATCCAAAGACGATCTTTCTCCTGGTCACATTCTTGACCATTCTTTCTGCAGTGCTCATGTTTCTCTGGCCAAAAAGTGGGATATTCTCCCAGGCATCTGATAGCTCAATGCAAATATTTGCCATCTTTCTAATGAGCAACCTTTCCCTGATCATTCTTCTAGTTCCCGCATTAACCAGCCCATCTATTACCACTGAACGCGAAAATAATTCTTATTCCCTCTTGTTCACATCGCTTCTGAGCGCCGGCGAAATACTGCGTGGAAAATTGTTTAGCGCTTTGGCAATGGTCTTGCTTGTTGTCTTTGTTTCCATGCCCATTTCAGCTATGTGTTCCCTTTCCGGTGGTATTGGCGTAGCGCTTTTAGTAAAAGCATTTTTAGTTATTCTGGTAAGTGCAGTCACATACGGCATAGTTGGCCTGGCCATCAGTGCAGTATGCCGCACAACATTTTCCGCATTAATGATTACTTACGGTTTGGTCGCCATTCTGGCGGGCACAACATGGCTCCCTTATCAACTGCTCGGACGCATAGAACAATTAAAAGTCGTCTGGCTACTCTTGCGCACACTCAGTCCTTTCGATGCCATTTATTATTTGTTATACCCTACCCGTTACGATCTGACTCAGATTAGCAATCTCTCCCTGAATCCCTATCTCTGTTTCCTCATAGGTAATGGAATAGTCCTGCTAATATTCCTGCTGATATTCTGTAAATACGTAGTTACGTCACCAAAACCTGGACTCTTCTACAAATGGCTTGGCTATATTTTTGTTGTCATCTTTCTAATCATCGGCTCAATCACCGCTGCTTTTTCAATTTCATATTTTAGCAGTAAATCAGGGCATAAAACCTATACAGTTGGAAAAGGAGAAAATACCAAAGAGGTTAAACTTTTAAGATTCAAACAGTCATCAAAAAAATCTGCTTTTCAGAATTGGTTCCCCAGCTATCTTACACCAAATTTAGTATTGACTCTCCTTGGACTTCTCACCTTTTCATCATTAATGATTGCCTACAATTTAATAAAAAAGGGCAAAGAAATAGGTCTGCATGTCGACCAATTTGATGATACGATCTCCACAGTAAAGCGCAAACTCTCGTGGCCGTTCTACCTCATAGATCCACTAAAAAGGAAAAAGTCCATTGGCCGTTTTAGAAATCCCGTGTTCATTGCAGAAATGCGCAGTAAGATATTTGCCCGCCCGCGCTTTATCATTTACGGACTCTTTTCATGCATAGGTATGAGCATGTCATTGTTAATTTTGGCATCGTTCTCATTTGCCACGACTATAGACCAAGACGTCATACGCTGGGTTGCCATTGTATTTCAGATAGGTATTATTGCTATTGTTGCACCGGCAATTGCCAGCGGGGCCATAACAGATGAAATTTCCAGCCGGACATTTCTATCCTTGCGCATGACACCCATTTCCGCCATAAAAATTGTCATTGGCAAGCTCAAAGCATCTTTTGTTTACGTCTCCATCTTTCTCATTTCGAGCTTACCGGTATTATTTGCTTTGGTTTATCTGGACTATTCAAATGAAGCGCTGACTGAAGCTTTGAAAGAATCGGGTAGCGATATCGCCTTTATTGACAAGGCAAAAATACTTACTGTGGCATTCTGGCGAGTCGGTGTTTGGATTCTTATTCTTCTCCTGTCTACCCTTACATTTATTTCAGCAGGGTTTTGTGCCAGTGCATTTTCTAAATCCACAAGTACAGCCACAGCAATAAGCTATTGCTTCGCTGCATTTGTTTGCATTGTCACATTAGCAGGGCTAATACCGGATGCATTCACAGTTCAAACAAAGGAATTCCTCTTGCAATTAAACCCCATAATATCTGCACTGCGAGTCACGTCAGACGAGCTATTTCCTGACTTATCGGAAAATGTTTGGATCAATAATGTGAAAATTCTTTGTGGGACCACCCTCTTCTTCCTGATTATATCAAGCGCCAGAGTCTATTATATATTTACCAAAAGAACCTAGGAGTTGGACAACTCTAGACTTCATCACTTGCGTAATTCAGCCAAACGCTGATTCAACACTTTAATTGATGTCTTAGCATTCAGCAAATCATCCATCCGTTTACGATCAATAAGCAATTGCTTGGCAAGGCTGGACAAATACTCATTTTTTTTAAGCATTTTTCGCCGATACAGCAAAAACTTTTTTTCTTTTTCATCAGTATCAATCGTCCCAAGTTTTTTAATTAAGGGATTTTTATAAATTTCCAGTTCCAGTTTGCGCTGCTGACGCATAATACTAAAATGCAAACTCTTCAGATTTTCATCTGATTTAATAATCTTTGCTTTTGTTAAAGCAATATTTTTCTCAAGGCGAATAATCAGTTCTGCCTTTTCTGCTGCAGATGCACTGAAGAGCAAAAATAGAATGCTAAAATATTTCAATTGGAACCGGTCCTTCATAATATCGTTTTAAAACCTCACC
>JABSQK010000409.1 GCA_013215875.1 Lentisphaeria bacterium | reverse complement strand
GATAATCTCAGATTGGCAGAAATTAATCTAAAATTGGAGACAGTTATTTGGACAAAGTCATTAAATAAAGTATGATAGGAATGTAACCATGTGTTACCCATGTCTTGGTCTAAATGTGTAACCTATGTCTTGACTGGTCCTTTTGCTTGATACTCTTAAACCCATTCCCTAGTGCAAGGACATAATTGCTAACTTCTTTCGTTGCTGCATTTACAGGCACACTGCTTGCTCGATCGTGTCTAAACAATGCATCATGAGTCGTAATAATGGCTTCTATCTCAGAACTATCTTTTGCTTCTTGTATGCCAAGTGTATTAATAAGCATTCCTTGATCGGGGATACTTTGAGAGATGCCTCTTAATTGAGCAAGTGCCTTATGCGCTTTGATGCACCGTTTTAATATACTTTTGGTTTCAAGATCATGCTTCGGTGGAAGCAATTCTAATTCAAACATAACAAACCTTTTTTACTTTTCTTTTTCTTACCGCCAGCTAATAAGCTGAAGGTAAAATATCGCATTTATTACCGTTATCAACAAGGGTAAAGATATTTTCTCGTTTTTAATAATCCCTATGGGCTGGATCATGCAGATATTCTGCCTGAAATCGCAAGCTCCGCCTATGGCAATCGCAAGCTCCGCCTATGGTGCCAGCTATAAATTGCTGCTGGTGCCAGCTATCTCGCATAAATCGCTATTCAGGGGGCTTGATTTCAAATCTGTGCGTATCATATTCGACATATGAAATCACAAACAGCAGTTGATGGCGAAGAGGTCACGGTCGGTGAAAGCCCTGTGTGGCACCCGGACGAAAAGCTCATGTACTGGGCAGATATTGCCAGCGGACATCTTTTTCGATATGATCCAAGTAAGGGTAGTTACGAGAAATGCATCGATTCCGGTAAAATCAGCGGTATGACACTTATGCGCGATGGACGTCTTTTATTTGTTGGTCAGGGATGCTCTTTGACCGCCTGGCGTGATGGCGAATTTGAAACGGTGTTTGATGGTATTCCCGGAGAAATTGGTGCAAACGATTGTTGTGCGGATCCCGAGGGACGTGTGTTTATGGGGGCATTTCCTTTAAGCGATGAAGATGAGAATCAAATACGCCCAGGGAAATTGGTGCGGGTAGATCCTGATGGACACTATGAAGTGCTCGACGAGGACAACAATGGCCCCAATGGTGTACGAATTTCAGGTGATGAAAAATCGCTTTATGTGGTAAATACTGCTGAACAGGTAGTGAATATTTATGATTATGATCGCTCTACAGGTGCGATAAATAATAAACGGATATTCTACAATGCGCCGAAAGATGGCGGGGCAGGGGTTCCTGATGGAATGGCAGTTGATGCTGCCGGCGATCTATGGATAACACGCTGCGGTGGTGCTTGTGTAGACCAGGTAAATCCGCAGGGCGAACTGGTCGAACGACATATGTTTGATTCAAACGCCATTACCAGTTGTGCATTTGGTGGCGAAGATTTAGATACGCTTTATGTGACATCTTTAGGTGGCCCATGGCGTGCAGACCCAAATATTGGCCCCAATGGCGGAAATTTATTTAGCCTTGGACCGGGATTAAACGGGCGT
>JABSQK010000408.1 GCA_013215875.1 Lentisphaeria bacterium | reverse complement strand
CTTTCCAGGCTTGCCAATGTGCGGTCAGTATTTTTACAGTTGTATCTGCTTTTCTGAATGTGGCTCTTGTAGAAAATACATATGTTCTTTCTCCAAGGGCATAGGCAAGAAAGTGATTCTTAGAAATCTTAGAAAATTTCACCGATTCATCAAATGTAATTTGTACACCCGGGATTTTATAATTTTTTAGAATTTCTCCATGTTGCTCAGGTTTTCCGGGCTCCATTTTGTTCAAACAAATTCCTGTTACACAGCTCCAGGGAATCAATTCACTATTTACGGGAATGGTCAAACCCTGCGAGGAACATCGAATAAGTTTATAAGGGAAAATTGATAAATAGATGCAATAAAGAATGAAAAAAGATGCCACACCAAAACTCACCCACTGACCATCAGTCGCGGGCCCTTCATGTTCAACAACAGCATTGTTTAGAATGCACGATAATATAATTACTAATAAAATTGGTGATATGCGTGAATATGTTAAACTAAAGTCTGAAGACTTTTTCATAAATGACCTCTTAATATGTACTATCGATCTACCTGAAACTCTATAACAGAGATTATTGCACTCAAATAGTCGCTTTCAAGAAACTAGTTAATTTTCATACGTGAAATATTGGAATTAATGCCATGTAATGGATAAATTTATAATCGGTAAAATTGATTAATTAATCAAAAGGGATAACTTAAGCCTACGATGAGTCAGATGAATTTATGTAAAGGAAGCACATGACAGATTTAGAATTTTACAAAGAACAAGGCTACCTGGTAAAGGAGCAAGTCCTTTCCTCTGAGGAGATAGAAGGCCTGATCGCTGAAACGATCAAAATATTTCGTGGTAAACGCGGTGAAGTGGAAGGTCTCCGTGATACATCAGAGATGTCGGATGATGAGATATTCCGCATGCACAATGCAATCTACCACAGCCACAAAATATCCGATCTATTTCTTTCCACCATATCTCATCCAGCCATCACAGAAATATTGGCAGAGATTATTAGCCCTAATGTAAAATGCATGCAATCTATGATTTTCTGCAAACCACCCGGCACCCCTGGCCAGGCCTGGCACCAGGATGAAGTGCCTATTCCCACCCGTGATAAATCATTGTGTGGATGCTGGATCGCCTTGGATGATGCAACGCTTGAAAACGGTTGCCTTTGGGTAATTCCAGGATCAAACAAACCAGGACTTCTTTATGAACGCAAGAAACAGAATGATCCACGCTATGATGGTGTCGACCAATCGTATGGTCATCCCTACACAGATGATGACGCGATTCCCGTAGAAGTGAAAGCAGGATCAGTGGTTTTCTTCAATGGTTATCTTATGCACCGTTCTTTGAAGAATGAAACAGACGATCTTTTCCGCCGGGCCTTGGTATTTCATTACATGAGTGCTGAATCCTGGTTGCCTTCAGGAAACATTCCCGATAACCGCGACATCGTCATGGCCTGTGGTGTAGATCCCTATGCAGACAAAGGCATAGCCAGCTACACAAAACCGGCAATACGCTGGGTGAGTAAAGAAGAAAAAGCTGAAGCTGACGACAGTTGATAGATTATAGTTTATAGTTTATAGTTTATAGTTTTAAAAGGCTTAAAAAGTAGGTGCGGTCAAGCAAACCACTAAAAGATATCTATGGTTGCGTTCGGAGAACCCAAGCTACCAAGACGGCAATAAGCAGCCAGAACAAAATATCAAACACGTGAGTAGAAATAAATTTTTAATTTTCATAGTCATTTCGTTTTTAATTGTACATTCCCCTTCATTTCCATTTTATTATCTTCAATGGTCAGATAATCGCAAAGTGTTACTGCGTTCTTTCCTTTAGATATTATAACGACATCAACAAACGTTTTGTTCGCCTTTTTTCTATAGAAAATCTTATAGGTCTCATTTTCAAATAGCTTCGGTTTGCTGTAATACTTTCTACCCTCAATCATTACTGGTTTACCATCGAAGACCTTATCCAGCAAGGTATTCTGTATCATTAATGTTCGAGCCTGCTCATTCTTTATTGTATTAATTCCTAATACTTTTTCCTGTAAAACCTCTATTTTCTGTGATGTTCTTTTCTGCTCAGTCTTCATCTTTCTAATGTCTGCTTCAAGAATCCTAATACTTTGTCTGTTACTGCAACATGAACTCAAGATCAATAGAGTCGTTGCAAATATCATTATCGATATGGGTTTATTTTTCATTTCTTTCCGGATTTAGAATACTCGACTGCTAGAGCTTTGGCTTTTTGAAGATCTTCTTTTGTTAGTATCTTAGTTATTTCATCTTTTAATGCGCCTGCTTTTTTTAGTGATAAAATCGCGATTGTCTCAGCAGTTTCATCTTTACTCTCAAGTGCTGTAGAGATCCAGGCATAGGCTTCTACAAGATCTTTGGGTATCCCCCGACCGGCATGATACATGAGTCCTAATTTCAACTGGCCGCTTAGATCGTTTTGCTTGGCCGCCAGGGTATACCACTTCACTGCCGTTTTATAATTCTTTGAAACTCCCCTGCCATCGTAATACATTTCTGCTAAGTTAAACTGCGCACTTGCGTCACCCTGATCAGCAGACTTGGTATACCATTTTACTGCAGATTTAAAATCAGTTGTGGTGCCTTCGCCATTATCATGCATATATGCTAAATTGTATTGTGCTTGAGGATTCTTTTGTTCAGCAGCCCGTGTATACCATTTTAGCGCCGATTTATAATCCTTGTCCACACCTTCGCCATCATAATACATATCGCCTAAATTAGATTGTGCACTGGCATAACCCTGCACTGCTGACAATCCGTACCACTTGGCAGCCTCTTTAAAATCCTTTTCGACCCCATTTCCAGAATAATACAATTCACCTAGATTGCACTGTGCACCAGCACTGCCCTGCTTGGCTGCCAGTCTATACCAGTTCAGAGCTGCTTTGTAATCCTGCAATTCGTAATAGAGATAGCCCAGGAAAAATTCTGCATCTGCATATCCTTGTTTTGCGGACTGGGTAAACCATTTCATAGCTGATTTGGAATCCCGGGGATCAGCATTGTAATTCATTGCCCCTAATTTAAACTGGGCCTCAGAGTTTCCATTGTTAGCAGATACATTGAGCCATAAGAGGCCGAGTCGATTGTTTTTGGGTTCGTTTAAATCACCATTGAAGTAGATTGTCGACAAGGCCAACTGGGCGTCCGCATCACCAGCCTGAGCTTTCTTCTCGATGGTCTCGTAATCTTCAGCTCCGAGGCTTAAAACTAGCAGAAATATAATAAATAAACGCATTGCTCTCCCGTGAGTTATTAAGTGTTGAAATTATCAGATATTACATAATTTTCAAGTATGTAATTTGGGTCTAAATTGATATCGATATTTGGAGAGAAGTTTGAATTTAGACTACAAGGTGCTTATAAAGAAAGGCTTAGATATTTATTTTGGAAGTGTATTTTTTAGTAACAACTAATGAGGCATACCATCAATATTCTTCGTGTTGAACTCCGCTCCTTTCAAATAAGTTTTGCAGTCAAGACCATCTCTCTGGATAATTATGGGATTTACACTTAAGGAAATCCCTAAAATAATTTTTTATTAAAAATAGTTATATTATAAATTAAATATATTGATTATTTATATTAATAGCTACTCATTTATCCAATCTTCTAATTCCTGTAATTTATTTTTAAATGATGAGTAACCATCACTAAATTTATCTGGGATCATAAGAATTTGTGCTTGGAACATTCCTAGCCGACCTTGTTTCATTAATGAATGAATCCTTTTTTCTTCATTAGTAATATCATAAGCACTCATCTTATTGTGTGCTAACTACCGCTGAATTGTAATTTCGTCTCTATTAATAGGGTAACACTCTTTTGAAGTTTTTTTAGTAACTTAAAAGGAGTTTACCAATGAGTAAGCGACAAACAAAGACTAAATCGAGTAACAAGAAAAGACCGCG
>JABSQK010000407.1 GCA_013215875.1 Lentisphaeria bacterium | reverse complement strand
TATTTCGCACAAGACGCAATTAATGATTCTTTATTTCAATCCCTGAACAACGACTTTTTTTTTAACTTTTTTAGTATTCTAAAAAACAATTTGGCTGGTGACTATGGCGAGAAGGAAACACACGTTCCCATCCCGAACACGCCTGTTAAGCTTCTCAGCGGCGATGGTACTTGGGCGTTAGGCCCCGGGAGAGTAGCACGTCGCCAGCCTTTTTTTTTTACACTTTTTACAAACGTCGCGATTCGCAGTTTGTTACTGTGAAATGGCATTATTGCCATTTACATTCCTCGTTTTTTCCCTATCAACTATAAACTATAAACTTTCAACTATTTATGCTTCGTCCTTAAGTAGCTACCTTTCGCCGAAAGGTAGAATTTGGCCGATTCGCCATTAAAAATACTTACATTACTTTTCCCCTCCCCACTCAACTATTCATTCCCCAAGCTCTTTACGAACCCCTAGTACTTGCTGAACTGGAAGTGATGAAGTACGTAAGCATCTTTAAGTAAAAGCGTAAGATCCCCCGATTCGCAGTTTGTTACCGTGAAATGGCATTATTGCCATTTACCTACATGTTCTACAGACCTACATGGTAAACTCACTGCTCGCCTTTTCCCTCCTTTTTTCATACTGACGCTTTCGTTGCAATTTTTATTGCATTGAGTATATTTGTATCATGACAATTAATCAATTAAAAGAACAAGCAACGCTATTGCAGGATAAAGAGCAAAAGGAGCTGATCGCATTTTTGATCCAGCACCATAAATCTCAAAATGTCGAGTACATGGAGAAAATAACTTCAGAAATTAGCGAAGATAAGGCCAAATGGGTTTCATATAGTGATGTGCGCTAGCGTTCAACCTGGGGCTCGTCACTCATCCAGTTGCAGTTTGTTACCGTGAAATGGCATTATTGCCATTTACCTTCACTTCTCATTTACATTCCTCGTTTTTTCCCTATAAACTAAAAACTTTCAACTATTTATGGTACCTTCTTTTTTCGAAAGCTATACTACGTGATGACAAATAAAAAATACTTTCAGGATGCAATTCCCCAGAACCATTGCTATGGTTGTGGCCCGGGCAATGACCTGGGGCTACAGATAAAGAGCTATTGGACAGGCGATGATCAATCCGCTTGTGTATTCACCCCATCGTCGCAGCACTGCGCCGCATCTAAGAAATACCTCAATGGTGGCATTATTGCTACCGTTATCGATTGTCATTGCATCTGCACTGCTATGGCCAAAGGCTATGCCTTGGAAGACCGTGCCGTAGGCGAGGGCGATCTCATTTGCTATGTCACTGGCGCCTTAAATTTATCCTACAAGAAACCCACACCTATAGAGACAGAACTTTTAATCACCGCAAAAATTACCGAAGTCTCAGAGCGCAAGATACTCTTGACTGCCGAGTTATATGCTGGTGATGTATTATGTGTGATTGCAGATTTAACCGCAGTAAAAGTACCACCACAGTGGCTGGATTGAATATACGCCACGAGGCATCGCCCAACTTCAATGATCGCCCAACGGAGTGCATCGATACCATTGTTCTGCACGCCACAGTCATCGATGATATTAATTCCGTCATTAATCATTTTAAAAATCCCGCATCACAAGTATCAGCACATTATACCATCGATAAAGATGGCAGCATAGTTCAGCATGTCGATATCACTAAGCGGGCCTGGCATGCGGGCAAATCACAAATGGCCGATGGCCGCGAAAATGTAAATGACTTTTCTATCGGCATCGAATTAATCAATCCAAATGAT
>JABSQK010000406.1 GCA_013215875.1 Lentisphaeria bacterium | reverse complement strand
CACGATAAGACTGAATACTTGTTCGGTTAGCTTTGTCGAAGGAAGCCTTAAAAATGTAAGAATAGCCGAGTTTTTCTGCGACAGCTTTCAGATGCCTGCCAATTTCGAGACAAAGCTCATATTCCTCAATAACGCAGGGGCCGGATATTAATAAGGGTGGCTGATTATCGCCAACTGAAATACTGTCTGTGAGTTTCGCAATTACTGTCATTTTAATAGTGCCTCTACTTTTTCAATATCACCCGGAACATCCACACCAATTGTTGATTCCTCTGCTTGTATCAGCAAAATTCGAGCGCCATTTTCCAAGGCGCGTAGTTGCTCGAGCGATTCACACAATTCCAATGGGGATTGTTCAAATTTAACAAATCTTTCAAGAAAGTCACGTCGATACGCATAAATACCCCAGTGATGCAAGGGCAAGGTGGATCCGCGTTCATTTCGCGCATAGGGTATCGCTGCACGGCTAAAATATAAGGCAAAGCCGGAAGATGAGGCAACGCATTTTACGCAATTGGGATCTGAAAATTTTTCATCGTCTTCGGCAAAAGGAACCGCCACTGTGCCCATTTCCACATCTGGATTGGCCTGCATTTTTGCCACCAGGCGGTCAAGCACTTCACCAGGTATCAGTGGCTCATCGCCTTGTACATTTATGATTAAGTCTGCTTCCATCCCCTCAATCGCTTCTGCAATACGGTCCGTACCCGTTTTGTGGTCCACAGAGGTCATTACTGACTTGCCACCAAAACTCGCGACCACATCCATCACTTCCTGAGCATCTGTTGCAATGATGACATCATCGATCGACGATGCTTCAAGGGTGCGCTCATAAACCCATTGAATCATGGGTTTACCAAGAATAGGGGCAATCACCTTCTCAGGAAAGCGTGTACTTCCCAGTCGAGCAGGTATGACAGCGAGCACCGTCATGATTTATTCTTGCTCGAGCTGTAGAGTATTGCTTGTTTTGTCACAGAGTTCTTCAGGACCAAAATATTGGATAGGGCCTGGATAAAGGAAGCTGTTGCTCGTTGCCCATTCTTCGCGATGTGCGGCCAATTTGGCAAATGGTTTACCATCAAGCTCAACGAGCGCCTTACGGATCACTGGTTTGTCTTCACCATGCCGGCGTTCCACATTCATCAAGGCTGTCACCGGAATCCCACCCGGGACCCAATTGGCAATTCCCTCAGTCAAATTGCGAATACTGGAGATATAGCCCGTTTTTCCTTCATCAATTAATGCTGCGGCAGAATAACCCAAGCCATAACAATAATCAGCATCAAAATTACTCGGCGCAGAACAACGCCCCTCATACCAAAGAAATGCGCCATGGCCGAAAATTTGCCCGTGAATGAGCTGTCATTAGAGAGGCGTTCTTTTACCATATCCATCAGCAGTTTTTCTGTCTCAATCATTGAGACCATGACATTACCGTGTGGATCACGATCGAGAACCAACTGCTTCTTTATACCAATTGGCAAGGCGAAATAAGCTGTGGCAGAGGCGCTGGTTAATCCAAGTGCGACAATCGCTTCCACGGATTCAGCAGTGGGCAATTTGTCAGAGCTACCCGCATCATGCGCCTGCAGGTCGTTCAGCTCGCCAATCAATATTTTGAGATCAGGAATAAATTCAATTAGTCCTTCGGGAATCAGGCCAACACCAAAATTCCAGCCCTTAGCCGCCCGTGCTTTAACAATATCGGTGATATAGCTCACCACATCATCAAGAGTCATGTCTTTCTCCTCGACCTCCTCAGAAACCAAGGTAAAACTTGGCTGCGTGAGCAGTGAACATTCCAGAGCAATATGGGATGCACTGCGGCCCATCAGCTTAATAAAATGCCAGTATTTCTGCGAGCTCATGGCATCGCGACAAATATTGCCAATCAGCTCACTGTAGACTTTACAGGCAGTATCGAAGCCAAATGACGTTTCGATGTAGGTATGTT
>JABSQK010000405.1 GCA_013215875.1 Lentisphaeria bacterium | reverse complement strand
TATGAGTCCGAACGTAAGAAGTAGGGAGCAGGAAAGAAATTATTAGAATATTCAAAATTCCATTCTTTGTACTTAGCTTACATGCTTGTTCGCATAAAGCTCACCAAGCACTTATGGGTTGGACGTTGATACTGTTGCTCAGCAGCACAATGCTGTTCGCGGAAAGTCCCTTCAAAGATAAACCCGCGAAAAGCAAGGGCGGTGTCGATTATAAATGGGGCGATGTACGACCTGATGATCTTGGCGACTGGAAAGTCACATACGATACAACAGGTATGCGTCCAATCAAAAAGGTACCTGCTCCAGGTGTGCATCCGCGGATTTATTTTGGTCCCGATGAACTGCCGGCGCTTCGCAAACAATTAAAAGAAACTGAATCCGGCCGTGTGAACTGGCAAAATGCCCTTGCGTGGATTCATGCCATGAAAAATACATATGATAAAAATGCCCCATATGCCAAGCCGATTGATGGCGTTAAGGGAATAGCTGGACACAGAGTCAACCTGATGCGCATTGGTGGCCCCAAAGGCAATGGCGCCTGGGAAAAACTTTCTAAAGGCGACTATGTTTATCCCGATTTTGCATGGTCCGTCTTCCCTCTGGAGGCATTCCGTTGTTTGATTGAAAATGATAAAGCCGCTGCCCGCAAATTAATTGAAATTCTTAAAGTTGCAGTAAAGGGCGGACAAAAAGATCGCGCAGCAGGAATTGATCACAGTCCAGGTGAAGCTAAACGTGTGATTGATCCAGATAGCATTGCCCCGCCACCTGATCTACCGGGTGATGCAACTATTAATGATGCTGAAGATGAAGTTGAAGACATCCCCGATCTCGAAGAGAAAAAGAAAACCGAAAACAAAGAAGAAAAGGCAGAAGAGCAAATAGCAAGAGAGCCACCTGTAACACCGGTTGGCGGACACAACCTCGCATTCTGTTATGACTTTCTCTATAACTGGATGACGAATGACGAACGCGATTTTTTCCGAAAAGAAATTGCTTATGGCACGGATTACCATGCACACTGTGCGACCTTTGCAGAAGCCAATACAAGTAAAAGTAACTGGATTCCCCTGGACTCCTGGATTCCATTAACATTACTTGCCATCGAAGGTGAAAAAGGTTTCAATGATCTTAAATACAAGGGAATTATTCGTGCCTGGCGTAATTTTCTGACCTATGGCTGGCACCCATCTGGGGAAGCCTGGGAAGGCCGCGGTAAAAGCTTCCAGTTTAATACCACAATGATCGCTTTTGCAAAGCGCGGTGACAATCTGCTCGCTCATCCACATGTGCGTCCATATGGAAATAATCTACTGTTTCATGCCATGCAACCCTATCGTGAATACTTCTTGGCACATGATCTCTGGGGCGGTACAGGTACCTGGTATCCAAGTACCATTGACGCCATCGGTTTGAAATGGGCATTTCCCAATGACAAACGTATCGATTGGGTTTACCGTAATACCGTGGGCGGTGATTATCGCCGTTTACCATCACGACCGGACGGCATTAATAATCATATGATCGCCGCATTGGTCTTCGCAACGGACTACGATAAAAGCAATGATAATCCAGAGGCCATTGCCAATGGCCTGCATTTCTTTTGTCCCGATCGCGGCTTAATGATCACCCGAAGTGACTGGAGTGAAGATGCATTGTGGTTAACCATGCATACACGTCAGGATCTTGGTGCACATACCTTTGCTGATCGTAATGCATTTGCCCTGACAGCAAAAGGCAGAGTCTGGGCATCGACGTTTACGCATGCATGGTCAAATTATAATAATAACGTCGTAGTGATTGACCGCCTGGAACAGGATACCAAGACCGAAGGCCGCGTGGTCGATCATGCCAGTAATGATCATGCCAGCTTCATGACGGGTGATGCGAGCTACAGCTGGCAATGGCACCGTATTTCCAGCAAATTCAAAAGCAAAGATGCGCAAGCATCATGGGAACGGCCGGCACCAGTTCGGATCTTAAACCATCCAAATGATTTCCGTTATCGTCCCGGAAAAAGTGAGCATCTCAACAGTCCTGAATATGGCAGTGCCAATTGGTTGTTTCCAAATGTAGTTAACAAGCCGATGAAAATTTCCTACGTGAATGTTAAACATGTTTATCGTAGCGCCGGTATCATTCGTGGAGCACATCCCTTTGCACTTGTCATTGACGATATTGCCTATGATGGTAAGGAACACAAATACGAATGGCTCATGCATATGCCCACTGATATAGCGATTCAATCGATCAAAGGAAATGATATTCTACTTTATGGCAACAACCCCACACGAACAAAAAAAGCCACTCGTCTACCAAAAAAAGGCGAACCAATGTTACTAGTGCGCGTGCTGCAATGTGACCAAAGTAAAGGCAAAAAAACAAAACCCTATATTGATCAGGAGCTGGCCGGGTTATCCTGGCGTAATATAAATGACGAAGCTGCTAAACTGCGGCGCATGGGTGTACCGCCGAAAAAAAATGGCTGGACATTAAATATTACCAGCCACTCAGTGGGTCCTAATTATAAAATCATGCTCTACCCTTATCGTCATGGCGATCCCCTGCCGACAACAAAATGGAATGCGAATAAAACAGAACTGGCAGTATCCATTGGCGAAACAAATCAGATTATCAATATGTCTCGAGATGATGCGGGTCGTACACAAGTAATCATCCACAAAGATAAGAAAGAACTCTTCTCACTTAATGGAAAAATAAAACCGTTACCCGATCGCGATGGTGATGAAAATAAACGGCTTGCAAAAATACGCAAAAATAAAGCGAAAGAATTTGCTGCAGAATTTAAGGGCTGGACGCCGGATTCACTGGACGGTCGCATCAAATTCAAGTGGCCAGACCTTAGCAAGCACGAACGCATGGATGGCATCGTTGGCAAAGCTATTGTTTTTCGCAAACGCATCGTCAAGAAAGAAGCAAAAATAATAATTAATGCGCCAAAGGTTGGGGCAGATGAGGGGGATCCTTTTGGCGATGACGATGATGATGATGATGATATCGATCTGGATGCTAAAGACGAACCGCCACCAGACACCCGCCTTAAGCTGCCACAGTATTTACCGCCCTATGCCAATAATGCCTTCAGTATTTGTTTGTGGGTAAAGAGTAAAACTGAAGACGGCATCATCTTCACTGCCGGCAGCGGCCACAAGGGATTGATGCTGAGTAATCATCAGTCTCGGAATATTCGTTTGGATGCCTGTGGCAAGCATTACTTTGTTCATCATCCTTGGAATCCCAGAGTCTGGAATCATTTTGTCATCACCAATGATTTAAAAATGCTAAAACTTTATGGCAATGGAAAATTATTAGGCCAAGGAAAATTTGGCAGTTTGCGACGTGAACCGCGCAATAGTCTTGGTATAAATTTTACCGGTGCGATTGATGACCTGCGCTTTTATGAAAAAGCGCTGAGTGCTGAAGATGTTAAAAAGTTGTATATGTATCAAAAGTATATCGGAAAATAATAGTAAAAGAGTATTCAGTGTTCAGCCGTAGCTTCGGAAAGTTTTGACCGTTGCTGCGAGCGGTCTGCGAAGCAGAAATATTGAATCATAATTCGTCATACGAAAAAGCACTAAAGGAAAATACGATGATTAAAGAAAAGCTGATTCTTGCTCTGGCTCTATTGCTAACTACCACAAACGGATATTCAAACGAGGAAGACACTATGACTGTTCGCGATCTTGGGAACTACGATAAACGCCCAATCGAAATTCTGAAATATAAAAAAGTTGCAGACAAAGAACTGCAAATACATCTCTGTAAACCGGACAATTGGAAAGCTGCAGATAAACGCACTGCGATGATCTGGATTCACGGTGGCGGCTGGATGGGCGGTGACCCCACTGCAATGAATATGCATATGAAATACAGTGCGATGCGAGGCGCTGTCGGATTTTCTCTGCAATACCGTTTGATGACAAGCGCTCATTACAGTGACAATAAAAAGCTCAGCAAAGACGAAAATGATAAACGCCGAGCAGCCAAACGGCAGGAATTTATTGACGGCCCGTCGGTGCGTGACTTAATTGATGATGTGGAAGACGCCGTCCGTTACATTCGGAAAAATGCTGAGACACTTGGTATTGATCCGCAAAAGCTTGTTGCCATTGGCGATTCAGCCGGCGCCCACTTAACCAGTAGTTTAGGCACCATTGCAGAAAAAGATGCCCGTGTAAATATTGCTATCCCTTGTAGTTCGATTTCCGATTTAACGACTGGCTTTGGTCCTGACTATATAAAACCCAGTCCCGGTTTTGAAGGCAAAGAAATGAAAGACGATCCGGATCGCCTAAAGCGTGGGAAGGGATTATCACCGCTTTTCAATATAAAGGGGGATGTTTCTTTCCTTGTACTTGCAGGTGCTAAAGACTGGTTGAAGGATGAACCGGATAATTTCTACAAAGCGCTTAAGGAAGCAGGCGTTGATGTGGAATTTAAGAAATATCCCTTTTCCCGCCATGCCTTTATTGTCTATGGCTACAGTGCGGCAATAGAAGAAATCACGGAAACATTATTGGATATTGATGCATTCCTTGTTAAACGAAAATTCCTTGAAGGAAAAAGTCCATTAAAATATCCCGCTGAAATAAAATCCACTGTTGCCCTGCCGGAATTCACAAAAGCATTCAGTGATGAAAAAACATTCGAATCAGACAAAGACTTCCCTCCATTCTTCACTGCATCAATGATGGTCAAGCTACCAAAACGATATAGTGGAACCCTCTTTAGACTGGAAGGAAGTTTTGGTTGTACTTATAATATCAATGATCGAGGTCATGATTTCAGTGCATTAAAAATACGCCAGCGTGGCGGCCAAATCAAAATTCCCGGAGAGACCTGGGTGAATGTTAGTATAAGCTTGAGTCCAGAAAAGGTGATTATAAAAGCTGGCGATCAAAGTACTGAAATTAAAAACACAGTCAAACAGTCCTTTCTATCAAAAAAAATCATCATCAACAAAGGGCTAAAAGCCGAGATTAAGGATCTGAAATTCGCGAGGAATTAAGATTATTCGTCCTGTCTGAAACAATTTAATGATAGACAAGAAAGGATTTAAATGAAAAAAATCACACGACTTTGTATAACATATTTATGCCTAATCACAAGCCTCAGTGCCAGTGAGTTTGCTGAAGTATCAGTTAAGGAGTTTCCCAAAGTCAGGACCTTTTCACCTGCGCCTGCAATCGCATATCCTGAAAATGCAATCGCCACAACATTTGAGAATCATGGTAACTACTGGGCGCTACTGCCGGCCGAAAAGAAGGCACAGTTTTCACTGCATGTCCTAAATGCCAAAAATCCTGTAAAGTGGGAGACGGATACCCTAAGCGGTATTCGAGATGGAAAGTGGCGCTGGCTTGAAGCGGATATGCATGGCTATATATGGCTCTCTGACGGTTCTCAGGCCTGCCGGATAAATGTAAAAAATCCGCAAAGCGGCCCGGTAGTAATTTCTGCTGACACTGCATTTCCTGCGAAAAAAATCACCGCCATGGGACTTGGACCAAATGGCTCTATGCTCTTTGCAACAAAAAATGGCAAGCTTGTTGAAGCAGTTCAGGCATATGATAATAAAGCGCGTATGCAACGCAATCAAATTACAGTTATTGACTGCCCAAAAAATGTTCAGAAAATCTATACCGATAGACATGGCACAATCTGGCTTAAGGCCAGAAATAAAGCGTTTAAAAAGGAAGCGCCAGCAGACGCCTGGCAAAAAAACTGGGAACGGACGTGGGATTTGCCCGGGGGTTCACATGATTTAAGCGGCGATATTTACAACGGCAAGTTTTATATGTCGTGGGCAATTACCGGAGACTTCGGTTATCCGTCAAAGGGTAATTTTCATTCTAAAGTTTTACAGTTTGATCCAAAAAGCGGTTGGTCCATTTTTGCTGACTATGGATACCCGCGCGGCTATGGCGGAACGTCTTTTCTAGATGATAAAATCTGGGCCGTTGCCGGTGATGCACTGGACAAAGATAAGAAACGCTTTACAACACGCGCCAGCCAGATCATCGATCCTGCTTCAGGCAAAGTTAGCAATGGTCCGGATCTACCTGCTAAACTGGCTGCGTCGATTGCACTGAACGTAAATGGACGTCTCTACGTGACGGGTTATGGCGGTGAAGGCAAAAACTTAAAACTCTATAGCATTGGCAAAGGCGAAGACAAATGGGCATTATACGAAATACCTGTGACGTTT
>JABSQK010000404.1 GCA_013215875.1 Lentisphaeria bacterium | reverse complement strand
TACCGGCGGTTCTAAGGTGTGACACCTTAGCCTGGATAATTGACCGACTTCGTCTCACAACAAGTTGTGTCTTTACTACGCTGCTCATAAAAGCATCTACTGCAAGGGCGAATTGTTGCAGTATCAGTCACTTAGAACTGACGATGACTTTGACGTGCCCCGGCACGGCTACACCCATCTAACAGCCCCAAATGACTGCTACTTTTACACTTAGCCCTATCGCTACGAGATTTATGAATTAACCAGGCTAGATATCTCAATTTATTTTGTATCTACTACGCATCTGCAAATGTTACTGTGGGGCAATATTATTATTGCCCATTAATAGCACTGGTGCAATCTACTCGAATGAATCGCTTTTGGACAGTATTTGTGATTCTGCTTGAGTGAATCCACCATTTGCCCAGGTGCCGTGATTATAAATAGTCGCAAATTGGAAGTCCGGGGCAGCGCCGCCCTGGCCGCCGATTAATTCAGCACCACGGCGTACAGCATCCATCATAAAGAGTGGGACTGTTACATGATAGGGATTTCGTTCAATTTCTCCCACATGAAAGGCAAGTGCATTGATGAGCAAGGACACATCATCTTCGCTTAATTCGATCATTAAATTGGGCTGATAAATACCACCCCAATATTCGCTTTCAAGGCAACGGGTTGTAAATTCAGGGCCCATTAGTGCCAGGGCATCGCGCAGCAAATGAAATACACCAATGTGTGTACCATTCCAATCTTTCTCGTGAGGATAGATGATGCAATCCGGATTGTAGTGCTCAAGGATGTCTTTAATGGCCGCGACTTTCTCAGCCCATTCTTCGGGGGCATTTTCGCGAGTTGACGGTTTGACGTCTTCGAGGCCGCTGTCGCCAATGCAATGCAGCTCGAATCCAAGATGGGTGCAAGCGCCTTTAAGCTCTTCAAGTCGTGCAGCCTGGCGCGCTTTATCGCTGCCATGGGTAACAGCAACATTGACGATGCGATACTTCGCTTGATCCTGAAATTTAAGTGCTGCAGCACCAATGATGCATTCATCATCTGGATGGGGTGAAAATATGAGTACCGTACCTTGTGGATCTTCTACCTTACGGTTTACAGATGTCTGGGGTGTTTGAACTGCTTTGTATTGACTGGTGAGATCGAGCAGTGATTTTATATAGGACGAGTAGGGCATAAGACGCTTTAGTGAGCGGCTTCATCGGCCTTTGGCTCGTCTTTCTTTCCCGAAGGTTTGGTTTCATCTGAGCCGGCATCGTCTTTGCCGTGGTCTTCAGTATCGTCATGAGAATCAGTATCATGGCCAGAACTGTCCCCGTGATGATCGTCACCACCGATACCAAAGAGAGAGAATAAGACAGCAGATATTAATTCTTTTCCATGAGGAACTTTGGATTTGTCCGGTTCAATATCTTTATGGTCGATTAAGTACTGTTTACCCGTATTCCGCCAGTTTTTAAAACCCTCATGCTCTTTTGCGATGATTGAAAAGGCCGGGGCAGAGGTTTGGATATCCTGAATATTGTCACGTTGTGAATAATTGACTTCACCTCTATAATCGAGGTCGAAAATACAGAAGGTGATGAATGTCGCAAGGAAGATCAGCGACAGGACCAGTATGATGGAATAAAATTTATTATCCCAGAGCAAATGCATGAATATAAGACAAACAAGCGATGCTTTAATTGTGGCGATGATCATGGCGACAATTACTGTAACGAGGTTCCCAGTATCGTCACCGAGCAATGAGTCTGTAGCATTTACAACAATATCTTGCGATGCAGCAACGGTAATGATTGTGCCAGCGATCAAGGTGCTAAAAACTGCACCGTATATCCATATTGGTAAGATATGTACATGCCGTTCTGCAGGATGATTTTCATCAGCATGATGTTCATGATCACTCATTTAAAAAGTCCTCTCTTATGCAATTAAATACAATAATGGAAATAAATATATCCAGATTAAGTCAACTAAATGCCAGTATAAGCCACCCATTTCAATGGGCGCATAGTATTGGCTGTTATACGTACCATCAGCGGTCCTGTATACCAGAAAACAGATGTACATAATACCAAATATCACATGCAGACCATGCAGGCCTGTCATGAGAAAATATATACTAAAGAAAATATGGGGATTTTTTGCATTGATGATTTCTTGCATGCGTTCCGGCCCATAAGCGGGGCTGTTATAAATGTAGTCCCAGTTTGGATCAAAGAACTTACCAGGCAGCAAACCGGCGTGATATTTTCCACTGTACTCAAAATATTTGACGACCATAAATGTACATGCACAAAGTATGGTGATAATCAGCAGGATGATTGTATTGCGTCGGTTATTGCGTTGGATTTCTCGAATAGCCAGAGCGACGGTTAATGAGCTGGTGATCAGCACGACTGTATTGATAGCACCCATTTTCACATTGAGCAGCTTATTCATATCGACAAACAACTCAGGATTCATATAGCGATAAATCGCATAGAAACAGAAGAGTCCGCCGAAAAGCAGTATTTCTGTTAAAAGGAATAGCCATATGCCGAGCTTGGCAGACTCATGCTGCTGCTCCATGTCGACGAAATGATGGGCCAAATGTGGATTATGTGCCATGTATTAAAATCCTTAGTTTTCTTCCGGTGCTATTTGATCATAGTCATATGGACCATGCTCAAGTGTTGGGTCATAGTTAAAGTTGTGTGATGGTGGTGGAGTGGTTGTTTCCCATTCCATTGATAAACCGCCCCATGGATTTGGGCCGGATTTTTTACCGTTGATCAAAGAGAGAACAAGTGTCAGTAGCATGACCAGGAAGCCAAGTCCCAGTACAAGTGCGCCCCATGTGGAGAATCCATGGAAGGTTTCAAAGAATTCCGTCTTTAAGAAGCCAGCGTAATCATGGTAACGTCGCGGCATTCCATGTAAACCCATCTCAAACTGAAAGAGGAAGGTGACATTAAAGCCAATAAATATAAGTGCCCAGGAAATAACCCCTAAGATATGATTGAAGCGTCTGCCGGTAAATTTAGGCCACCAGTGGTAGATACCGCCCAGGAAGGCAAATACGCCACTACCCATCATAACATAATGGAAATGAGCAACAACAAAGTAGGTACTGTGTAGATGTACATCCAGACCCAGAGTTCCGAGGAAGAGTCCGGTCAATCCACCAATCGCAAAGTTAATCTGAAATGCGATGGCAAATAACATAGGCACAGTCAACCTGATATGCCCCTTGTACATTGTCGTCATCCAGTTGAACACTTTTATCGCCGAGGGAATTCCTATAAAGAAGGTGAGGAACGAGAATATCATTGCCGAGTATTCAGACTCTCCGGAAACAAACATGTGATGTCCCCAAACAAAGAAACCAAGAACGGCGATCATGACACTGGACCAGGCAATCAACTTATAACCGAAGATGGTCTTATGGGAATGCACCGCGATGAGTTCACTGATAATCGCAAAACCAGGCAGAATCATAATGTAAACTGCCGGATGTGAATAGAACCAGAAGAAGTGCTGGAATAATACCGGGTCTCCTCCAATGGCTGGGTCGAATATACCTATACCAAAGACATTTTCCATGGCGAGCAGAAGCAGGGTAATTGCCAGAACGGGTGTGGCGAGTACTTGCACAAGTGCTGTTGCATATATACCCCAGCAAAAGAGCGGCATGTCATACCAGGTCATACCGGGCGCACGCATCTTGTTAACGGTTACAATAAAGTTCAGGCCTGTAAAGATAGAGGAAAATCCAAGTACAAATGCGGCCAGGGTCATCATAATCACCCCGCCTGCAGCATAGTTCGAACTGTAAGGCGTATAGAATGTCCAACCCGTATCGACACCGCCCAGATACAATGTTGAAAGCGCCATAATAGCACCGAGCATGTAGATGTACCAGCTGGCAAGGTTTAAGCGTGGGAATGCAACATCTTTTGCACCGACCATGATGGGTAAGCAGAAGTTTCCAAGAATGGCCGGAGTCGATGGAATAATAAAGAGAAAGACCATGACCGCACCATGCATGGTAAAGGCTCTATTATAAGCTTCACTACCACTTGTGTTCATGAGCTCAGCAGCCGTGCTACCTTCGTAGAAGAGCAGGCCATGTATACCCTTTACCATTTCACCGGTCGCAGGGTCAATGACATTCGGGTGCCAAAGTTCAAGGCGTACCAGTATTGCGTAGGTACCACCCAGGGCAAATGCAGACATAACGACAATAAAATAGAGTATCGCAATCCGTTTATGATCGACGGTAAAGAGCCAGCCGCGAATCCATGCCCATGATAATACCGGACTGCTGCTCTTTAAGTAATTATCCTGGGGGTCATACATGCGCGCTTTAGCGATACCTAAAAGGATCAAGCAGATAAGCACTACAGCTATCGGTATGCCCACTTTCGGGTTATCCATCAGGAATTTTATTGGTGTTAGGATTATACCCATTATTGTTAGGATTATGCCCATTATTTCTTAGTTTCCTCTTTAGATTTTTCCTCAGCAGGAAGCTGTTTTTTCAGTTCCTCTAATTCCTTCTTGCCTCTTTCAGACTGTTCCAATATAAATGTTATGAGGTTTTGTATCTCAGCTTCTTTCACATGCGCGAAGCCAGGCATAGTCACACCTTCGTAACCGGGAACGACATCCATTTGTGGATTCTTGATGGAATCTTCCAGGTAATTACGGTCAACTCCACGTGTTTTATTTTTTTCCAATGCACGGGTTTCTATGTCGTAGAGGCCTTTCCATGACGGTCCTCCGCCTGGTGGTTTAGTACCATCAAGTGTGTGGCATGAATTACAACCCAGTGCAGTATAGAGATCTTTGCCCATTCGGGGTTGTACATCGTTTACCCACGTGGTGAATTCGGCCGGGGATACTACTTTAACAAGGGAATACATTTTAGAATGATCTTTTCCACAGTATTCCGCACAGTACATATCATGAATACCCTCTTTGTTCTCCTCCGTAATCAAGGCTTCAAACCACAGGGATGTATAGCGGTTTGGCACGGCATCTATCTTCACACGGAAGTCCGGAATAAACACGGAATGAAGCACGTCGTTTGAGGTGATGATGAGTTTTACAGGTTTACCTGTAGGTACTACAAGCTCACTGCTTTGTTTACCCGTTTGCGGATAATAAAAGCTCCAGTTCCAGCGCTGTCCAATGACGCGTACTTCCATGGCATTTGCTGGTGCCTTATAAAGACGAATGAAGAGCTCGAAACCCCAGATGAACATAAAGAAAATAATAATTGTCGGGATGAGTGTCCAGGTTATCTCCAGGTACAGATTGTGGGTGAAATGAATTGTCCGTTGTATGGGGCCTTTTCCCTGGTACTTAAAAGCGAAATACATCGTACCGGCTGTGATGATGATAAAAAAGATCACACAAACGATGTGTATAAACCAGTAAAGGTTATCCACTTCAGCTGCGACTGTTGACGCTTGTTCAGGCATTAGCGATAATAAAAACATCTACCTATTTTCCATTCTGTTATGCAGTATCTTCCACTGCTTTATTTTTCTTAAATTCTTTCTTCCATAATAGTACTAAAAAAGTACCAAAAACTATGACAATAAGTACACCGCCGGCGGTCATTATTTTGCTTGCCTGCGCAACGTACTTCGACTTATTCGGGTCGTAATGAAAGCAGAAAGACTGGATACGGTCGATAATTGTACCCATTTTTCCTTCTGATGCTTCCATCAATCCGAGCTTCAGGTCCTGTTCTGTAAATACAAATTTTGGCAAACAGCGGGATAATTTTCCCTTAGATGTGAATATATAAGCCGCTGGCGGATGCACATAAACTTTTCGTTTTTTATCGTAATAATAACGAAAACCAAGTACATCTGTAAGCTTGGCAATATTCGCCTGCTTGCCTGTTAGGAAATACCACTTGTCTTTTAGATCGTGTCCGTAAAATTCCGCATAGGTGGCCTGCTTCTTTTTTGCAAGCGCTGCGGTCTCTGTCGGGTCGATACTCACTGTAAGCACCGTGAACTTTTCACCGGGCTTCCAGTCCAATTCTTTCAGACCTTTCGTAAATCCATTCAGGACCAGTGTACATATTCCCGGGCAACTGTAATATGCCAGAATTATGACTACCGGATGACCTTCTTCTGTAAAATAATCACCGAGACGGACATCTTTTCCGTTCTCATCTTGAAACATTAGCTCCAAAGGAAGCTGTGATCCAAGCGTATTATCAATTCGCATACGCTCAAAGTCAGGCTTTTGCACGACCTGAGCACTCAGCGAACTGAGACAAAATAAACTAACAATGAAAAACCGCATCTCTGCCTCCGTTATTTGGCAGCGTTGCCTTTTCTCGTTGCTTCTTCTTTTGCAAAAATGTCAATTCCATCATTTACCGGGATGGAAAATACGGTCTTACCGTCTGCATCTTTCGAGGTAGATGGTTTCTCCAATTTACTTGCAGCATGGTCAATCTCAGCCTGCAATTCATATGAAACCTGGCGCGCATTGCGATCTTCCAGTTTCGCAATGTAACCGTAAAAGTAGCAGTCCAAAATAAGGATAGAGCCAAGAATAAAACCAAGAGATATGACACCTACTACGATGATCGCAGGCAGATTTACGTCTCTTTTTTCGTATCCTGGTGGATGGCCACTCATTATTTTATCTCCTTACGCATTTATAAAATTGATTGAATCTTTAAGGCGCACATCTTTTATGGGCACCGCGGCATCGCTGATCATTAGATGCCAGAAAAAGCCGAGGAATATGCCGCCGACACCAACAAACGAGGTAATATCTGCTAAGCGAAATGCAAAGTTCGCCGGTAGTTCAGCCGCACCTGTCATGCCAGCTTTTGCTTGAAGCATGCTACCATCTATTAACCATTTCAAATCGATATAGTGCATGCAAATTATCCATACGGCCAGAATTGTCATCAGCTTTACGCAGCGCTTTGGAATCCGACTCATGAGTAGTACAAGTGGCAGCATAAAATGGAAGAAAAGCAGGAAGAGAGTAACACCTTTCCAGTTGCCGGTGCTTTTCGCAATGATGGCATCTTTTGCACCAGTGAAATGGTCTGCGGAGACACTGTTAAGGAATATGGTATGGTCCCAGCGTCGTAGGAAAAAGATTGTTTCCTCTGGCAGATTGGCATACCACTGCAGGACAAATTGTGAGAAGGCGATGTAGGTCCAGAATATGATAAAGGCAAAGGTCATTTTACCCAAATCGTGATAATGTTCAATTGAGGTCTCCTCAAGCAGGACGCCTTCTTTGCGAACGATGGTTAAGAAAATAATCGTAAATGTCATGATAGCGAGTACGCTGCCGGCAAATACGTAGAGACCGAAGATCGTTGAAAACCAGTACGGATCAATCGACATGATCCAGTCGAAAGCGATGAATGTGAGCGTTAGTGCAAAGGCAAACATGCCGGGTGCGCTGATTAATTTCATACGGTTTGTGATGCTGCGTGTATGGCCGCTCTTGTCCTGTTTGATTGACTGGCCGCGCAATAGTAAAGCAAGGCCAGAGAGGATAACAAAGTAAATTCCAACACGAACAAAGAAGAAACCTTTACTGAGCCAGAAATCTTGCTTGCCGATGAGCAAGCTCTGTTTTGTATGGTCGGTCATATTATCTGTATTCTGCAGCCACTCACCATAAAGGTGTTCCATGCCGAGAATAATTGGGATAAAGAGGATAGCCATTATAGGAATGGTACAACTGAGGTTTTCGAAAATGCGGCGTAAAACGATGGGCCAGCGGGCGCCAACAAGATGATGGACCATAATGAAAAACAAAGCACCCAGGGCGATGGTTAACCAGAACATGAAAGATGTCAGGTATGAAAAGAAAACAGCTCTTTGGCCATCGCCTGTAAATCCAAGGATTAGCGTAAGAATTAATCCTGCTACGCCAACAGTATAGAGGGTTTTTTTCAGGCCTTCACCCTCGGTGATCATAAAATTTTCTTTATCCCATTTCATATATGCCTTATCCGACCTTTTCCAGATTCAGCTTCCAAGAAGGAAGCAGATTTGTTTTAATGTAATTTCTCAGATTATACTGCAATTCAGGATAACCTTTCAACAAAGCAACTGCCTTGGTACAAAGTCTGTTAATCTCACGATTTATAATCGTTTCGCCATCGCTCAACTGAGCAAGTGTAAATTTATCTCTATCGGCATCTGTGCCGAGAGTTTTACCGATTTGCCCTTCATCGCCTTTAATATCAAGCAAATCGTCATGGAATTGATAAGCGGCACCAATAAGGAAACCGACCTCTTCCAATACAGCCGATTTTTCATCATCGTCGATTGCAGTAGCCATTGCTACGTATGCAAAAAGGGTTCCCGTTTTGCCGCGACTCAGATGTTCAGCTGAATCGATTGAGGCTGTTTCCGCGTCGACACAAAACTCATGTTCCAGCTCAGCTTCGCACAATTGACAGAGCTTTGCCGCAAATGCCTTGCCAAGTTTAGGATTACTGGCCGATAAGACAAGTTCAACAGCACTACAGAAGAATAAATCACCTAATAATATTGCACCTGTGCTGCCAATCATTTTCCACATGGTTGGCTTGGCGCGTCGAATGTCTGCTCCGTCAATAACATCGTCATGAAACAGTGTGGCAGAATGGATGAGTTCGGTTGCAGCAGCAGCTTTTACAAGGTCTGGAGAGAGTGAGCTTTGTGATGAAAGAGCAAACGCCAAGCGTGTGCGGAGCAACTTACCTGGAGCCAATAGCTCCTTTAGTTGTCCGATCTTACTTGAGTCACTGTTTTTATCGAGTGAATTGCTCAGCTTTTCAAACACTGAGTTCATACACAAAACAGTCGAATCAATAAACTCTTTTTCCTTCAACATAATACCTAATATATAGGAATAGCCTTTCACGTACAATAAAACTAAGTAATCTAGGTCATTTATTGGCTCTGACAACGTGAGATAAAAGAATTTTTCTGCATTTTTTGAGCAGGCCGCAGAGTCAATTTTACATACGCCTTATCAGCCACCATTTTCGTTTGCAAAAAATTGCCATAGAATTTTTTGTTTGATGCAGGAAAGCGGCGAATCGAAGTTAGATTAGTGCAATGAAACCAGTGACTAAATCCTACTTTTTTTGTGGCATCGGCGGCAGCGGTATGAGCGCCTTAGCGCAAATTCTTTGTGCCAGAGGCTATGCCGTTTCCGGCTCCGACCGGAGCCATGATTATGGCGAAAGCTCAGCCAAATTTGAGGCCCTTCAAAACCTTGGTATTGAACTATTTAAGCAGGATGGGTCCGGAGTTCACAAAGGCCTGCACAAGGTGATTGCATCCACAGCAATTGAGGCGGAAATACCGGATTTAAGCACTGCCAAAGCATGTGGGATTGAGATACAAAAGCGCTCATCCCTGCTAGCCGAACTATTCCATCAGGGGCAGGGCATAGCCATCGGGGGTACCAGTGGAAAATCAACGGTTACCGCCATGTTAGGCTACCTTTTACATGCCTTGGATTTTGATCCTTTAGTGATTAACGGGGCGACCATTGTTAATCCAATTAGCGACGGACTTGGCAATATTATTTTGGGAAAAGGCGAAAATGTGCTGATTGAGGCGGACGAAAGTGATGGCTCCATCGAATTGTACAAGCCGTATATTGCCACGATCAACAATATCACCCTGGACCATAAACCGCTCGAAGAATTACGCATTTTATTCGCAGATTTTGCCCAGCGCGCCCATCACTGTGTTATAAATAAGGATTGCCCCGAAAGCATGGCTCTGTTTGCAGATTTGCCGGCCACGACATTTAGTTTAGAGGATGCTTCAGCAGATTTGTTTGCGGATAATATTCATATTAAGGATCAACGCTATCATTATGAACTCGATGGGAAAGAATTTTCCCTGCAAACCCCTGGCAATCACAATATCGCCAATGCTCTAACAGCAATCGCTGCGGCAGAATTTCTTGGGGTCGATCGCTATCATGCGGCTAAAACACTGGAGGGATTTCTGGGTGTACGCCGCCGTCTGGAAATGATTGGCGAAAAAGCAGGCATCACTGTTATCGATGACTTTGCCCACAATCCGGATAAAATTGCTGCGACTCTTGATACACTAAATGCTATCTATAAAAGACTGTTCATTTTTTTTCAACCACATGGCTTTGCTCCCACACGACTCATGAAAGAGGGTTATATCGCCAGTTTTAATGCGCATCTGAGCACAGACGACTATTTGCTTATGCCGGAAATTTATTTCGCAGGCGGTACTGCTGCAAAGGATATTTCGAGTAAGGATATAGTCAGTAAGATTCATCCGGCTCAGCATTTGTTTTGCGAAAATAGACAGTTGGCAAAAGATAGTATGCTGAATGCCGCGGAATCAGGCGATGCAATTGTCATCATGGGTGCCAGGGACGACACACTTACGGATTTTGCCAGGGAAATTCTAAGTGAAATAAAGGCTTAAATTGTCTTATCCACAGCGATCTCCAGTCGGTCGCCAATGTCTGTTTTGGAACTCGTAATTGTACCTGCCGGCAGCTCGACCACCTTTTTCGAGCCTGATTTTGAAGCCATACGCCAGGGTTTGAGGGCGACTTTGAGGGCAAGCACCTGGTCATCTTTATCAAGAAAGATGATATCGAGCGGCATGTGCATAAAGAGCATATGAATCGAGCTGTTATTATCGAATATAATTGCATCAAACTCGGTGAAATTACGCGCCAGCATGCCGCGCATTCTGGAAAATATGCGTTTGGCTTCCCACGCTTCTTTGGCGAGAATTGTATCTTTGCTGATATTTTTAATCATTAGGTAAAAAATACTATAGGGTCTGAATGAACTCAGACTAGTAATCTAACTAATAAATTTTTTGCCTGTGTCTCGTTTCAATCCGCTTCATTTGGGGTAAATTTAACTGATCTACTTACAGGGATATCTATGGAAGGTATGTACAGAGTTGCGGCCGCAGTGCCGATGTTGAAAGTTGCAGATGTAAAATATAACGTCGAGCAGATGATTCTTTTACTGCAGACAGCTGCAGAAAATGATGCTGCACTGGTGCTTTTCCCTGAATTATCACTGACCGGCTACACCTGTGGCGATTTGTTTTTCCAACAGAGCTTATTGAAAGATCAGCTCGATGGCATTGAAACACTTCGCAAGGCCACAGAAAAAACATTTACCATCGTTGTCGCTGGAGCTGCCATTCGCCATGATAACCGGACCTATAATTGTGCGGTGATTATTCAACGCGGCCAAGTCATGGGCATCGTTCCGAAGATTTACATACCTAACTATAAAGAGTTTTATGAGAAGCGCTGGTTTAGCAGCGGGGCGGATCTCGAGGATGCCGAACTATTCTTAAATGGCGACTGGGTGCCTTTCGGTACAGATTATATATTTGAAGCGGATGACTATTTTAAGTTTGGTGTGGAAATCTGCGAAGATCTCTGGGCGGTAATCCCGCCAAGCTCACACCAGAGCATAGCCGGCACCTGCATTTCACTTAATTTATCTGCAAGTAATGAACTTGTGGCAAAATCCGAATACCGTCGCGACCTGGTGACACATCAGTCTGCACGCTGTGTAAGTGCCTATATATACAGCTCCAGCGGGGTCGGGGAATCGACCACAGATCTCGTCTTTGGCGGCCATGCAATGATTGCAGAAAATGGCCTAATGCTTGAAGAAAATGAGCGCTTCCAACGTAAGAATGATATTATCTTTGCCGAGATCGATTGCCAGAAATTGATGAGTACCCGGGTGATCGAATCGTCTTACCCATCTTATGATATGGAGCGCTACAATGTGGTCTCACTGGCCGCTGTGCCGCAGGCCAAAGATATAAAGCGCTTTGTCGACCCGCATCCGTTTGTTCCGTCAAATGATGCCTTGCGCGATCAGCGCTGCGAAGAAATTTTTAATATCCAATCGTCGGCACTGGCAAAACGATTTGATCATACGGGTTTGGAAAAGGCGATCATTGGTATTTCCGGCGGGCTTGATTCGACGCTGGCACTTTTGGTTTGTTGCAAGACGATGAAACTGCTAGGCAAAGATAATAGCGATATCATTGCGGTAACAATGCCGGGCTATGGCACCAGCGACCGGACCTACGAAAATGCGGTCGACCTCTGCAAAAAACTCGGCACTGATTTTCGCGAAGTGAGTATCGTGGATGCCTGCGACCAGCACTTTAAAGATATCGGCCACGACCCGGAGCTTCTGGATATTACCTACCAGAATGTACAGGCCAGGGAACGCACACAAATCCTCATGAACATGGCGAATAAACATGCCGGACTGGTCATCGGCACCGGAGATTTATCCGAGATGGCATTGGGCTGGTGCACCTACAATGGCGACCATATGTCCATGTATGCAGTCAATAACAGTGTGCCAAAAACGCTGATTAAATACCTCGTAAAATGGGCTGCGGATCAATTCGAAATTGTCCGCGACCGCTTGCTGGATATTTTGGATACACCGATTACGCCTGAGCTTTTACCGACGGATAAGGAAGGCGCCATCGCCCAGCATACGGAAAAGGAAATTGGCCCGTTTGAATTGCATGATTTTTTCCTCTACCATGTAATAAAGTATGGCGCTGCACCATCAAAGGTTTTGCAACTCGCGGAATTAGCCTATAAGGAAAGCTATAGCTCAGAGTTAATAGAGCACTGGTTAACAGTCTTTTACAAACGTTTTTTTAGTCAGCAGTTTAAACGCAGCTGTATTCCTGACGGGCCCAAAGTAGGTAGTATCAGCCTGTCTCCACGCGGGGACTGGCGCATGCCGTCCGATGCAGTCGTACAGGGCTGGTTAGATGATATAGACCGTGGCTTCGAATCCAATGGTGATTGAACAGTCCCGCCCGCTGGCATTTTTCGACCTGGAAACCACAGGGCTTGATTTACTCAACGACCGCATCATACAAATTGCCATCATCAAACAGTTCCCCGATGGCTCTCAGGAAATACTGGAGCATCTCATAAATCCGTTTATTGAAAGCAATGAGGAAGCGTTTGAGATACACCGGATTAGCTCCGAGGAGCTCAAGGATGCACCGCCATTCTCAGAACTGGCCAATGAAATACATGCGTTTTTGGACGATGCGGATTGGGTCGGATACAACCTCTTGCGATTTGATATTCCCATGCTGGTCGAAGCATTTCACAGGGAAAATATGTGCATCAGCCTGGACAGAAAAATTATAGATGCATTTCGTATTTTTAAGATTAAAGAATCACGTACACTGCGTAAAGCAATGCAATTTTATTGCGACGAAACATTCGAGGCCCACAGTGCCATGGCAGATACCATCGCAACGCGTAAAGTATTGCTCAGCCAAGTGCAGCATTATGATGATATGGCAAATTCTGTCGAGAGTCTGGATGATGAATTCACCCCGGCCTACTACAAAAATGACTTTGACTGGAGCGGCTTTCTAAACTGTGAAGATGACCGTGTGGTATTTCTTCGTGGTCCTTACAAAGGTAAAATGCTGGGTGAAATATTTAAACAGGATCCTGACTACATAAAAAAAATTCTCAACTACACCATTAGCAGCAAAGCAAAAGATTATATTCGGAAAATTTTGCAGTAGCCCCTTGTTGCCTTAAAACAACTGTATTTCGCCCTCTCTTTCTGCTTTAGATTTGCAATGTCCATATCCTGAGCAATTTTTTATTAGGAGGAAACGTGATTACATTTTTGCACCAGCTATACAGGCAATTTCCCAAGAAATTATCCCGCCTGAATATGCCGCTTATCGCTGTAAGTATCCTGCTTTTGATTATCGGTGTGGTCTTTATTCACAGTGCCGGTGAGCAAACTGGCGGGGTCATAGCCGGATTTTGGAAAAAGCAGCTTTTATGGATTTGTGTAGGGACTGTTTTGATGCTGGTCCTTGCCTGCTCAGATTATGAAGTGCTGGGAAAATTTTCCCTGGTCATTTTTTTAATCTTACACGCCTTACTGCTCCTGGTCTTTACACCATTTGGTCTGGAGGTGCATGGAGCAAGAAGCTGGATCCAACTACCAGGTGCAACTTTGCAACCATCCGAATTTGCCAAGATCGGCTTTATTATTCCCCTTGCATGGTACGCCTCATTTAAACATACGGACTTTAAAAAGCTGTCGCATGTCTGCATTGTACTTGCCCTCACAGCGATACCGATATGCTTAATTATGCTGCAGCCGGATATGGGCAGCGCCATGGTATTTGTACCCATCGCTATCGCAGTTCTCTTTCTGGGCGGTCTGCGCAAACGAATCATCATACTGGCAATCGTTAGCGCCATGATTGCCGGGCCTTTACTTTTCAAATACACCTTACGAACACATCAGAAAGAACGTGTATTAATCCTCATTAAACCAAATCTGCCGAAAGATGCCTATATGAAAATTTATTCGTTTTCGGGTTTGGATGTGAAATCCTATAAAAATGGCAAGATCGATGATTGGAATGCCCTGCAGTCTTTGCTCGCCGTTGGCTCTGGTGGTGTCTGGGGAAAAGGCATTGGTAATGGCACCCAAAATGCCCTTGGATTCCTTCCCAAAAAGGTCGCGCCAACGGATTTTATTTTTAGTGTAATCGCTGAAGAAGCAGGTTTTGCGGGAAGTTTTGTGCTCATTATATTGTTCGCAATATTGCTTTTTCTGGCTATCTATATTGCAGCCAAGGCCAGAGATGAGTTTGGAAAGTACCTTGCAACTGCTATTGCAGCATTGTACTGTACACATATCTTTATCAACATAGGTATGACAATTCAGCTAATGCCGATTATCGGCATACCGCTGCCTTTTGTGAGTTACGGCGGGTCGGTCATGATCATGACTTTAAGTAGTGTTGGAATTTTACAGAGTATTTATATACACAGGCATAAACAATGAGTGAAAATTTTTTGAATGATGGAATCCCGGATGATGAACGTCTGCTCAATTGTCTTGCATTTTTGCGCGGGGCATTTGCTGAGATGAACTATTATCAGGAGCAGATTAGTGCATACCAGAACTTGCTGGAAGTAGAAATAGAAGACAATCCTACCGCTGAGGGCTATTTGGAAAAATGCCAGAAAATAATAAACTCATCTCAAGATCTCATAAATTCATTGCAATCAGAACTCACATTTGAACAAACCAGTTTTGAAAATCTCGACCTGAATCTCATGATTACCGGCATTGCCACACGTATAAATAAAATTGGTATTACTAAAATAGATTTCAGTTCAATGGATGAATCTGCCTTTATAAACGGCAATCTTTTCATGCTGCAGGAAGCACTCTTTGAATTACCACGCCTCCTGAAGGGGGAAGACAATCCCTCCCTCAATGTATCGCTCGAAAAGATAACACTCGATGACAGTTTCTTTTTTACTAAAAAATCACATTTGAAAGCCGGCGACTATTATTGCATCAGTTTTATTGATGAAACGGTAGAATCGACGGATGCAATAAAAAGCATTCTCGCAAGTCTTGAAAATGCACCCCAAACAATGCCCAAAAGCAAAATCACATTTCTTTATGGATTGATCCTGCAACATAATGGCGACATCCTGACTTTGGACTCAGATGAGAACATCGCTGGATTCAAAATCTACCTGCCAATATCCAAGGGACAACGAATTCGCAATACGGAATCTGAGGGCAATGAAACCATATTGCTAGTGGATGACGAAGGCATAATTTGGGATGTTGTTATCGACATGCTTCAAGAGCTCGGCTATACCGTGGTCCTTGCTGAAAATGGCAAAGACTGTGTGCAAATCTACAAGGAAAACCTTGGTCAGATCGATCTTGTCCTGTTGGACATGGTCATGCCGGAAATGAATGGACGCGAAGCGTTCATGGCATTAAAAGAATTAGATGAAAATGTGAACGTCCTATTACAAAGTGGTTATATGGCCCAGGACGATGCGCAGGATGTGCTCGATGCCGGTGCCGCGGGCTTTTTACAGAAGCCATATAGAATGAACGACCTGGCTATTGCCATTCGTTCCGTCCTTGGATAATGCCAACAGTCCGTCTGTTTATTCCCTGCCTTGTTGATAATGTCTATCCAGAAATGGGCTTTGCCATGCTTAAAATTCTCAAGCATTTTGGCTATACGGTTGAGTATAATTCCGAGCAAACCTGCTGCGGACAACCTGCCTTCAATGCTGGGCATCTTAAAGAAGCAAAAGCAGTTGCCAATCATTGCTTGTCGGTTTTTGCAGAAGACGATTCGCCAATCATATCACCATCCGGTTCCTGTACAGCCATGATTCGCAATTACTATAAAGAATTACTTGATGACGAATCTGTTGAAGTGGAAAAACTCTGTGCCAACATTTACGAATTTTCAGAGTTTATGATAAAGAATAATCATCATATCGAGCTACAAAAAATCATTGAAGCCGATGCAGGCATCCGCATCCATAATTCGTGCCACAGTGCTCGTGAACTGGGCTTGAAAACAGAAATTTACAGTTGCATGAATCAGCCTTGCGATACGGAGGAGCCAGTTTGTTGCGGCTTTGGCGGACTCTTCTCAGTGAAGTTTCCCGATATCGCAGAGAGCATGGGCAAGGCGCGCATGGATCATTTACTTCAGGGCGACAAAAAAACCATCATCTCCAATGATCCAGGCTGCATCATGCATCTGCGTCAGATCATTACACATGATAAACTGGATTATAAAATCCTGCACCTTTGTGAATACCTCGCAGAAAAGATCTAAGATTTAAAACAAAAAAAGCCAGACAAATTGTCTGGCTTAAATTTTTGTAGCGCTTTATTTAAGGGGGTCTTATAGACGATTTGTTTTTCAGCTGCAAGGGTTTCTTACAAAATATAACATTCCCTGTATTTAGTTTACACAAACTCTTATCAGCGATACCTTTATGAGTCGTTCAGCAACCCCTATTTATATGTCGCCTTTATTGCGTGACCCTTCTTGGCACTTTGTACTGCAAGGTCCAAAATATGAATCGGCTTGCGTGACCACTCAGGCGTGATAACAAGCTTTGTGCCCTTGGTCAAATGGTTGGCAATATTTTTATAGAACTTATGGCTTTGTCCTGGAGGGCTTGAGCCCTTGGTTATGCTTAGTGTTCCATCGTCATTCATAGTGGTTAATTGGTAGTCACTCAGACCGAAGTCGTAGGCTCCCTTTGTACCACGTACTTGGATGGTATAGGGCCGTTTAGTTAGGTCCAATTGAGTGATATTGAGTTTGATATACGCACCGCTTTTGAAACGTGCAATCGCTGTAGCATCATCCTCATTGCAATCTTTTTTCCATGCAGTTTGCGGTCCCCAGAATCCATTGTGGGCAAAACCCGACACTTCTACAAGATCATCTTGTATGATCTGCAATGAGTATTCAAGAAGATGCACACCCCAGTCGTACAAAATACCACCGGAAATAGTTTTGCTTGAGCGCCACCAGTCACCAGGCTTGCCGTAGCCGCCCCAGGCAATATCGATACTGACGATTTTGCCAATGGACTTATTCTTTACAACATTTTCAACTGCAGCCAGAGCGCAGCCATCCCAATGACGATTATGATAAGTTGATATAACCAGCTTCTGCTTCTTTGCTTCAGCAAACATTGCATCGCATTCTTTGGTTGTAATAGCCAGTGGCTTTTCACAGCAAACATTCTTGCCGGCTTTCAGGCATTGCAGCGCAAGCTTAGCATGGGTATTGTGCGGCGTAATAATGGTAATCAGATTTACATCCGATTTTTTAAGCATTTTTGCCACATTGTTATAAGTCTCTATTCCAGGAAAATCATCTTCTGCCACTGCCAGACGAGATTCATCGATCTCTGCCACTGCTACAGGTGTCATGCCCGCACTTTTCATTTCATGAAGATGGTTGCGGCCCATGTTAAATGCGCCTCCGTATCCGATAACACCAACTTTTATGTCGCTGGCTTTCTTGAATTTTGCCATTTTTTATTCCTATTTTATGATTGTGGCTCCTAACTTAACCCTAGAGCGCACAATGTCTATGCTCGCTGCATTAAGAAAATTGTTTATTCAAATTCCGTTGAATTTGAACGCAGCCTAGATAGTTTAAGGCGATGTATTACCTCGTTCGAATTTTTACGCGAATTTTTATTCGCCTGATATACCGTGTCCGTGTTTATGGTTTGGATAAATTACCTAAGACGGGCCCCTTAATGCTTGTGGCAAACCACGTGACCCTGGTCGATGGATTTTTGCTCGCTGTCCACTCCCCAAGAAAGCTCCGCTTTTTAATGGCGGAAGAAATCTACAACAGGAGTCTAATTAAACCATGGGCAAAGTTTTTGGGGTTCATTCCGGTCCCTCTCGCCAAAAATCCCGGCGCCTTAAAGGAGGTCTATACCCGTGTGCAAGCGCTTCTGCGGGCAGGCGAGGCCGTGTGTATTTTTCCTGAAGGCAAGCTCACGACAAATGGTGCCATGACTGAATTTAAAAAAGGTTTTTTACGCATGATACCCGATGACCTGGAGGTGCCGATTGTGCCCTGCCATCTCGGACTTTTATGGGGCAGTATTTTTAGCCTCTACTATAAAACCATCAAACTTAGAAAGCCCAGGAATTATCCCTATCCGGTAATTATTAATTTTGCCGACCCCATGCCAAAAGATATCAGTGCATCTGAAGCACGGCGACGCATAGCTGAGCTGGCAAGTGATTCACTTAAAAAAGATGCCCCGGGTGATAAAATATTTACCGACCAT
>JABSQK010000403.1 GCA_013215875.1 Lentisphaeria bacterium | reverse complement strand
TTGATGCTCGATTAATTTACACCAGTACTTCTCTTTTTCATGATCCATTTTCTTGTCCTCCATTTTGTAGACGAACAAAATAGGATCAAAAAAATCAGGACGTAAAGACTGTGCTACAATCACCGCTTACCTACATGGTGAGATTATTTAAAGTTTGTATATTTAAAACTTATCATTTTTACCATGGAATATTTGTAAAACATGTAGGGTTAGACGCTTTGAGGGTATTATTTACCTGCTACTTCCAACCCAGCGGCCTAGAACCTTTCTAATTCAACACTGAATAGTCTCTAGTTGGAGGGGAAAAATGGAGCGGGAGACGAGATTCGAACTCGCGACAATCAGCTTGGAAGGCTAATGCTCTACCAACTGAGCTACTCCCGCAACAAGCGAGCAATACTCTAGTCCGCTCAATCTGCCATTCAAGCGTAAATTGCTAAATTCAACTGACTAATTGACAATAAAAAAGGCAGCCCGTAAACGGACTGCCTTACAATTTTCATAGTACCTTGCGGTTGGCTTACATCATGCCGCCCATACCGCCCATACCGCCACCGCCAGGAGGCATAGCAGGCATGCCTGAATCTGCTTCTGGGGAATCAGTAATAAGGACTTCAGTAGTCAACATAAGACCAGAGATAGATGCAGCATTCTGCAGTGCAGAACGAGTCACCTTAGTCGGGTCACTCACACCAGCAGCAAGCATGTCTACATACTCACCTGTCTGTACATTGTAACCTTCGTTACCAGACTTGCCTTCGACTTCTTTTACTGTCAATGAAGGCTCAGCACCCGCATTGATACAGAGTTGACGTAAGGGTTCTGAAACAGAACGCTTAACAATGTCGACACCAATTTCTTCGTCGGCATCTACAGTGTCGATGCTATCGAGAACGCTCGCTGCACGGATAAGCGCAACGCCACCACCTGCAACAATACCTTCTTCAACAGCAGCACGGGTTGCGTGAAGGGCATCTTCGACGCGTGCTTTTTTCTCTTTCATTTCAATTTCAGTAGCTGCACCAACGTTGATTACTGCAATACCACCGGCTAATTTAGCCAGGCGTTCCTGCAATTTTTCACGATCGTAATCAGATGTGGTTTCTTCGATTTGACGACGAATCAAGTTTACGCGACCCGTAATTCCTTCTTGAGTTCCGCCACCTTCAACAATGATGGTATTGTCTTTGTCGATAACAATGCGCTTGGCAGAACCGAGCTGTTCAACATCGACGTTTTCAAGTTTGATACCAAGCTCTTCAGTGATGCATGTACCACCAGTAAGAATCGCGATATCTTCAAGCATTGATTTACGACGATCACCAAAGCCTGGTGCTTTAACCGCACAGACATTGAGTGTACCACGCAAACGGTTGACAACGAGTGTAGCAAGTGCTTCACCTTCAACGTCTTCAGCGATAAGCAAAAGCGGTTTACCCTGTTTTGCTGCACTTTGAAGAAGTGGAAGAAGGTCTTGAAGATTGCTGATCTTTTTCTCGTGAATAAGAATCAGTGCATCTTCCATTACAACTTCCATTGCTTCCTGGTCAGTAACAAAGTAAGGCGAAAGGTAACCCTTATCGAACTGCATACCTTCAACGACATTCAGTTCGGTTTCGATACCTTTTGCTTCTTCAACTGTGATTGTTCCGTCTTTACCAACTTTATCCATCGCATCGGCAATAATCTCACCGATTTCATTGTCACCGTTGGCAGAAATAGTTGCAACCTGAGCAATCTGCTCACGGTCTTCTACTTCAGTACTCAAAACAGCAAGCTCTGCAACAATTGCAGTAACAGCTTTTTCAATACCGCGTTTCAAGCCCATAGGGTTTGCACCGGCAGTAACGTTTCTTAGGCCTTGACGGAAGATTGCTTCAGCAAGAACTGTAGCAGTCGTTGTACCATCTCCGGCAATATCAGATGTTTTGCTGGCAACTTCGCGAACCATTTGAGCACCCATATTTTCATACGGATCTTCAAGCTCGATTTCTTTTGCAACAGATACACCATCTTTAGTTACGGTAGGTGAACCGAATTTTTTATCCAAAACAACATTGCGTCCTTTAGGACCAAGAGTCGCTTTCACTGCACTGCTGAGTTTTTCAACTCCAGCAAGAAGCGCCCGGCGGGCCTCTTCGTCAAATATCATTTGTTTAGCCATTTTGTGCCAATTCCTATTTAATTACAGCCAGAATATCACTCTGACTGACTATTTTATATTCTTTGCCATCAAGCTTCACTTCTGTACCGCCATACTTACTGGTAAGTACTGTGTCGCCAACTGCAATATTGAACTCAATCGTATTGCCATCATTATCAGTGCCACCAGTTCCAAGCGATACAACGATTGCTTCCTGTGGTTTTTCTTTAGCACTGTCCGGTATATAGATACCATCCTTCATTTGTTCCGATTCTTCGATCTCTTCGATCAAAACGCGGTCACCTAGGGGCTTAATCTCAGCCATTAGTGGTCTCCTCTTATGTTTTTTGTTTTTTGTTTTCTATGTTTTTGTTTAAAAATGAATTGAAATGCTAGACTAAAAGCCAAGCAATTCAATTGCATGTGAGCTGTTATTTAAATTATACTTCCTTAGGCGCTTCCTGAGTTTCACCATCTTCATCGACCATATCGAAGTCTGCATCGATGACATTTTCATCATCTTCAGGTGCTGCTTCGGCTGAATCTGCACCCGGAGCTTCGCCGCCAGCTGCTGCTGGATCTGCATTTGCACCCGCATCCTTATAGAGCTCTTCTGAGAACTTTTGCATTTTCTCATTTATCTGCTCAGACAGTGACTTCATCTTTTCAGTATCGTTTGCTTCAACCGCGGCTTTCAATTCTGCGACATCAGCTTCGATAGGTTTCTTAATCTCATCTGGAATTTTATCGCCATTCTCAGATAGTTGCTTTTCGATCTGAAATACAAGACTGTCAGACTGATTGCGAATCTCAATAGTTTCACGCTGCTTTTTGTCATCCTCAGCATGCACTTCTGCATCGTTGACCATTTTATTGATTTCATCATCAGACAAACCTGAACTTGCAGTAATGGTAATCTTTTGTTCTTTACCAGTACCAAGATCTTTTGCAGATACATTGAGAATACCGTTTGTGTCGATATCGAATGTTACTTCAATCTGCGGCATACCGCGCTGAGCTGGTGGAATTCCATCGAGCTGGAAGTTACCCAGCATCTTATTGTCTTTCGCCATCTCGCGTTCACCCTGGTGGATTTTGATATCGACCGAAGGCTGGTTGTCAGAAGCGGTACTATAGACTTTTACTTTCTTGGTAGGAATCGTTGTATTACGTTCGACGAGTTTGTCAATAACGCCACCGAGTGTTTCGATACCGAGTGAGAGTGGTGTTACATCAAGCAGCAGTACATCTTGTACATCGCCGGCAAGTACACCACCTTGAATTGCTGCACCGAGGGCAACACATTCATCAGGATTGATTCCGCGGTTGGGCTCTTTGCCAAAAATAGATTGTGCTTTTTCCTGAACCTTAGGCATACGAGTTGAACCACCAACAAGAATTACATCGTCAATTTCGGATGTACTTAAGTCAGAGTCTTTAATACATTCTTCACAAGGCGGACCTGTGCGCTCGACCAGATCATCGCAAAGCTGTTCAAGCTTGGCTCGTGTTAATGATACGGTTAAATGTTTCGGTCCACTGGCATCCGCAGTAATAAACGGCAGGTTTACTTCGGACTGCTGGTTTGATGACAATTCGCATTTGGCTTTTTCGCCTGCTTCTTTCAAGCGCTGAAGGGCCATTGGGTCATTGCGTAGATCGATACCATTTTCGGTTTTGAATTCTTCGACGAGCCACTCAATGATTGCTTCATCAAAATCATCGCCACCAAGATGTGTATCACCATTGGTTGCTTTTACTTCAAATACACCATCTCCTAACTCAAGGATAGATACATCGAATGTACCACCACCAAGGTCATATACGGCAATCTTTTGATCGGTCTTTTTATCGATGCCATAAGATAATGATGCGGCAGTTGGCTCATTGATAATACGTTTTACATCCAATCCAGCGATACGTCCGGCATCTTTCGTGGCCTGGCGTTGTGTATCATTGAAATATGCTGGAACTGTAATGACTGCTTCTGTGATTGGCTCACCAAGAAATGCTTCAGCATCCGCTTTAAGCTTAGCAAGAATCATTGCGGAAATTTCCGGAGGCGAATATGACTTATCATCAACTTGAATGTGTGCATCGCCATTTGGAGCTGCAGCCACTTCATAAGGAACCAAGCCCATTTCATGTTCGACTTCGTCAAACCGGCGCCCAATAAAACGCTTACATGAAAAAATTGTGTTATTTGGATTTTGTACCGCCTGGCGCTTTGCAGCAGCACCGACTAAACGTTCACCACTTTTTGTAAAAGCAACTACCGATGGTGTTGTACGTTGGCCTTCTGCATTCGGTATTACTTTTGCTTCTCCACCTTCCATGATTGCCATACATGAGTTGGTCGTCCCTAAGTCTATTCCTAATATTTTAGCCATGAGAATTCCCTTATATTAATATTAAATTAGTTATCTATCCAGTCGCCTCTTATATAGCAATGTGCTTGCCAAAAGTACATTGATTCGTGTGTAAGTTGTTTATAACATGACAGATATGACTATTAAAAATGCAGATAATCGTCAGTATTTTTCTGCCTGGCACAGACTTCATGGCACAGTTGTGCCATGCTGGCACAACTGTCACAGTCCTGAAGTACTTCAAAATCGTCCGCATTGGTAGTAGATGGTATATGAGCAGCGCAGTAAAGACACAATTTTCTTGTGAGATGAAGTCGGTCAATTATACAGGCTAGGAATTGCGGATCAAATCAATGAGCTCTTTGACACGTAGCGGGATGTCATCAGCCTGAGTAATTTCCGTAACCACAGCAAGCTTCGTAGCCCCATAGGATTTCAATTCTGCAATATGCCCGGCCTTTATACCCCCCATTACTGTGAAAGGAATTGACAGGTGATTTGCAATATCTGGAATTTTTTCGGCCCCCAGAAAGTCGCTTAAGCCCCCTTTTGTTTTCGTCTGGTAAATGGGGCCGATATTTACATAATCCGCCCCGCCCTTTTCTGCAAGTAGCGCATCGTCTAAACAATGGCTAGAAATGCCGATGATTTTTTCAGGGATCAATTTCCTGGCAGCTTCAAGACTTAAGTCATCTTGTCCGAGGTGTACGCCATCGGCATCCACTGCCTGAGCAATATCCGTATGGTCGTTAATAATCAACAGGACATTTTCTGCAGCTGTAAGTTTTCTAAATATCACTGCCTTTTCATAGATCTCTTTTTTGCTGCTGTTTTTATCGCGTAATTGGATAATCTTAGCACCACCTGCGATGATCGCTGTACAAATTTCTATATCACTGCGGCCATTACTTAAGTCTTCGCAGGTCACTGGGTAAATATCGACATCATTAAATAATGCTATTCGTTCATTTTTATTCATCTCTCTAAGGCACCTTTATGCTTTGATTTAATTGAACACTGCCTACATTATATAGTATGTCTGATAATACGCATAGTTCCACAGAAGAAAACGACCCGGCCATAAAAAAAGAGTCG
>JABSQK010000402.1 GCA_013215875.1 Lentisphaeria bacterium | reverse complement strand
AGTTTCCCTGCAGACCATCTATGACGATTTTTAGCTTTTCTTCAGATGTCCATTTTCTACGTTTCATGTTCCATTTCCTTTGATTTTATAGTTACTATACTACATTATTTTAGGAACGTCTTAAATGGGAGCAGTATAAATCACAGTATAAATGACAGTATTTTGAACCTTGCTATGATGGGACCCTTATTTGCAATATTGAATGGTCAAAAGGACAAGCAAGCCGGTGAATCCAAAAAACGATTAGAAAATCTCGGTATGATGTTGCAGCTGTATACAGGTGAAAATGAGGGTAAATTCCCCGATATAGATGGTGCTGCCGGCTTAAATAAACTTGTTCCCGACTATGTGAACAAATTGTCTGACTTTAAAAGTCCATTTGATACAAAAAGGAAGGTGCCAGCGGGTGGAGCGGGTTTGTTGGAAAATAACTGTTCATATCTATATCTCGGTGCAGGCTATACAGATACAACTAAAAATGCCAGTAATTTACCGCTTATAATTAGTAAATCAGGGGTATTAAAAGGGGCCACAATACTCTATTTAGATGGGCATGTTGAGTTCATTAAAGGGCAATATGCCGATGAATTGGCAATCGTTACGAAGGTGATTGATATGAAGAAGCTTTCTGAGGTGGAGAGTGACATGATAAAAAATAAAATTAAAATCATTGAAAAATGAAACTTTTCTCCATATAATGCGTCAAACCACTTATATAGATGGAAAATAGGTGATTTTTTAAAACATGAGGGTAAATAAAATGAAATTGAAAATAAAGACATTATTGATTTTTACATTGGGTTTTTTAATGATATCAGCGAATGCTGGGATTATTGTTCCTAAGAAGGGGAAAATCGAGTTTGGTGATGTTGTGGTTATAAAAGGGAAAATATATCTACTTATCCAGCAGGGTAAGTTCAAAGGTAAAATTAAATACCGCAACAATAAGCTTGCTTATTATAGTACAAATAAAAAAGTTACCAATTATTTTAAAGCAGCGATGTGTGCATATAAGGATAAGAATCCCAAAATGTCCATTAAGTTGATGAAGATCAGCATTCAAAAAGAAAAGAAGACAAGCAAGGCAGCCAAGCGTCGATTAAAGATAATCTCCGAGGAGTACGATGACAGGAAATGGAACCGTGATGGAATCACTGGTACACCTGCTCATATTAGGGAAACAGAAGAAGCGGAAGCCGATGATGCTGGTGAAGCAGATGTAGACCAGGATTTTGGAAGTTTTGATTAAATAGTTGATTAAGTAGAGAATCATTTAATAGTAGGGCCTGTACATAATTACAGGCTTTTTTATTTTAAAGGTATAGTATGACATTAAGGTTTGGATTAATCGGATTTCCTGTGAAGCATTCCGTTTCACCTCAGATGCAAATGGCTGGATTTAAAGCAATGGATATTGATGCAAGTTATGAACTTGTTGAGATAGACCCCGCAAATTTGAAAGAGGGTATACAGATGTTGAGCGATTCATTTTGTGGCTGGAACATTACTGTGCCGCATAAATTGGCAATGATTGATTTGGTCGATGAAATTGATCCAGCTGCGGAAATTGCCGGAAGTATAAATACTGTGCTCAATGAGAATGGACGACTCAGAGCATGGTCAACTGACGGTTATGGTTTAGAGATGGCTATATTCGACTCATTTAAAATTGCTGT
>JABSQK010000401.1 GCA_013215875.1 Lentisphaeria bacterium | reverse complement strand
TTATATGACCCCATACGAATATGAGAAAAATTTCAATCCGTATTATGTCGCATGAAAACTAACTAAAAAAGTCAAAAAGAATGTTTTGAAGGGACTACGTAATCATCCCCCTTGAAAAAGGGGTGCATTACATTTAGCAGGCTTATGCAGCAATTAGAGAGGCTTCGAAGATCTACAGATTCACTATTTGATTTGAGCAGAAACAGTTGGTTCTCAAGTGTTTCAAGATCATCAGATTTGAGATCCGCTTTGTCCTGCAATCCCAGGATAAAGGTCTTTGTGTCAATAGATAATCTCTTATATACCATTGTACTCATTGTTATTCCCTACAAAAATAACTCCACAGTATGGGCGCAATTTGCATGCCAGATGGAATTGGGATCTATCGCAAGCATTTTAATGTGACTAGAACGTGTTGATATGAACATTGCTTGAAGAGTGATGTCTTCAAATGTTACAGAGTTGCTTGCAAACAATTTTGCATTGATGATTATTAATTGGCGTATCAGTAGTGTTGCAAAAGTTCAGATTAGTAATTCCCTAAAGAATTACCACTGTCCTCTATCGAGACTGCGAAATTGGATCGCTTCAGAAATATGCTCAGTCGCTATATTTTCAGAACCTGCCAAGTCAGCTACTGTTCTGGAAACGCGTAATATACGGTCGTAGGCGCGTGCACTCATATTGAGTTCATTAATGGCCATCTTCATGAGCTCACGGCAGGGGACATCAAGTTCGCAATGCAACTGTATTTCCATGGGACTCATTGCTGAGTTTGCTTTTGTCGTACTTAAATCGTAACGTTTATTTTGAATTGCACGTGCTTCCAGGACCCGTTCGCGAATGACCGACGATGATTCCCCTTTTGGTTTGTTCATGAGCTCTTCTTCGGATAAGGGCATCACTTCAAGGTGCAGGTCGATGCGATCGAGTATTGGTGTACCATCAAACGAAAAATCTTCTCGTTTTACAGCAGACCTTTCACCATATTTATCCCACAAACCATCGAGGTAGGAATGAAATTCATTATTTGAAATTTCATATTTTGCTTGATGGCCAGACGGGGTTTTTAGCAATGTAATATTTTTAGAAACTTTTGGCAAGTAGCGTTCAACCCGAAAATCATTAACTTCTTCATAATTTTGATATTCAAAGACTCCAAATCTAAAAGAATGCATCATGTACATTATTCCTGTACAAGATGGTATGAACAAAATCACAGAAACTAGGGATGAAACCCATAAAGTTTTTGGGCGTCTCCATTTTATTGAAGGTGCGAGAAAAGTTAATAGTGCAATGATTATTGCTGTTGCAAATATAGTAGTTGCCATAGGTAAAATGAAGGACCAAAACATTTTATCAATTCCCTTTTAGATAACGTCTAGCATGAGCATACGAGTACGTGGCATGAATCTGCTTCGCAGGTTTCAATGACATGTAGGAGTTGGCTCAATGCGTTTGTTATAATATTTTTATTGTATTGAATCAAATTTGAAATTTATAAATTGAATACCAATTAAGTGTTCCTTGTCCCAACCTGGTTCAATATACAGTGTGAAACACCCTTTAGACTCATCCTTTGTTTCTGCTGAAAAACCAACACTTTCTAATTTGAGAAACTTCCCTATATCTTCAGGTCTTTCTTCTTCAAGAACAATTATTGCTTCAACATTATCACTGGATATTTCTAGTTCCTCTTCTTCTTCAAGTTCTTTTCCATATTCATAACATTTTTCTTCTACAATTACTTTTATATTCCTTTGTTCTCTTACTAACCACTCATAGGTCTCAACCTGTTCAGGCAAGACTTCTTCTCCAAGCTTAATAAACTCCAGAATAACATCTTTATTCCAAAGTTGTACACAATTTGAGAATGTGAAAAAGTCATCTTCAGACGTACCAATTCCAAGTATAGGGTGTTTTATCTTTTCCATAATTTAATCCAAATAAATGTCTCGGCCTGGCAATAGTTTTTTAAGTTTTTTGATATCTTTACTCTTGAATGGTTTATGTAAATCCAATCTTTCAAGGTTCTGTAATTCTCCTAAAACATCAATATAATCAGGAGTAATTGTATTCTCTCCAAATGTCAATCTCTCCAAATTCTGTAAAGCCTTTAATTCTCGTACTGTTTCATAGTTCTGCAATTTTCCTAAACTTAGAATTTCAAGATTTGAAAAATTTAATAGGTAAGATATTCCTTTTCCATCAGAATCGGTTGCCCCACAAATATAAATATCTATTAGATCTAAGTTGGATAGTTGGTCGAAAATCGTAAGGTCGATTGGGGTGTTCATAAAAGAGATCTTTTGAAGAGATGTTGTATTTGAAAATGCCTTTAAGTTATTGCAATCGAAATCCTTTAAAAACCAAAGAGTTATATCTTCTAATTGATTTAAGTTTGATAAATATTTCAAACCTTCACCTGTAATTCCACAATCTTTCAAGTTTATCTTTGTTAGGTTTTTGAAATTTTGAAATACAGAAAGTGTTTCATCTGCCATTTTTGTATAATTAATATATATAGTTTGGAAATCAAAATGTTTAAAATAATTTAACCATTCAGAACTTATTTCATCACAATATTCAATATCCATTGTAGTGCATGATTCATTATATTGAAGTAAATCCTGTAAGACTCCGTTTTCTGCTAACTTTAATTTTTTAAGATCAAGATATTCAAACTTGATACTAGAGAGTACTTTGCCTTCATCATATAAAGTTCCAACTTTACCTCCACATTCTGAGATTATTTTTTGTATTTCAATTAAATTTTTGTTTTCTTCATCAGCCATAATTATTACCTTTATGTATTATATTAATGTAGTTCTTTTTAATTATAACTTGTTATTCTACGACTAGCGTGGTTATAGGGGTTATTTCCGCTCTTCTTCATAATCTGTCCCCCATTTCGTTCATGTTTTGTTTCACTATAACACAAGATAGCAGTGGAGCAACCCCTATTTGCCCATACGGTTCTTTGTCCCTGCCAGGATGCCGTATGTACTAAAAACGTATACAGGGCTATGGCTTCACCTATATTCTCATCCAGAGTTAGTATTCGATTGAGAGTCCTTGAGTCAATTTCGTAGGTTTTTTTGGTATTCGGTGTAATAATTTCTTTATTTGAGATGTAATTCATAATGATACTCCATTGCCCCTACTGGTCTCTACACCTTAGGGGCTGTTTTTTGTTTAGTTGTTAAATGTGATTATTGATGGTTCGCCTTTTAGCACTTGGATTTGCCCTTCTTCCTCAAGCGAGCTGACAGCCTCTTCCACATGTTTAGTGGAAAACCCGAGGTCTTTGGCAATATGTCTTGTGTCCAGGGTAATTTGGGTTTCACCTGAGATTATTGCTGACAATCTCAATTTGGCCAGGACCAATTGCTCAAAACACTTGGTGCCATCTTGTTCCTTTCCTATGTTTTCTAGACTCTCAGCCAGGTAATACGGGGTTGATAAGTTTGGTAGTCGTTCAATTAGGTTTGCCAATTCAAATTGCTTGAACTGGTGACGGGTTATTCCCAAAAACTGAATGCTTTCAGCTTGTGAATAGATCTTTTTTTGGCATTTTTCTTTCATTTATTTCTCCTTTTAAATCATTATACAGAGTTACCAGTGATTCTTTGACGGAGTTTTGTGAAAAAACCGAAAAAATGAATAACACGGAGTAAAACTGTTGTTACTTAATGAAAAAATATAAAGAAAATATCAAAAACGTGGTGAGTGGTTCAAAGGCAGGGAAAACAGGATAATTTTTAAATTGTTGGCGGGCAAATAGCTACCTGTAAATTATGGCCCTCAAACTCTTCTGGGCCTCAAAAATAGCACTAACGCTCACGGTAGCTGTTTGAAGTTCCAAAGAATCGATCAAATTTTTGACTTCGGTAGTATCGGGGAAAATGAATATCACCTGTTTTCGATTTGGATTTCTGCGAACCTCCAGTAGTTCAATGCCAGAGGCTCTCAAAAAGCTCGCTGTCTCTAAATCCGTTATTTGTATCATACTTCATCCTCCATTTTGTAATCATCGATTATGTGGCTTTTCGATATAAGGATATTTTCATAAATTATATCGATTTTTGGCAACATTCGGATTTTTATGTGTGGGTCTGTATTCTCGAAAAGCCAAATGAATTTCTTCAGAGTAGCAGTCCTGCGATAGATAAAAATATCTTCATTAAGGGACGAGATGTAATAGGCAGAAACAGGCCTAAATCCGTGGTAGATTAGATAGAGATTGAGAGTCTCTGTGGAAACTGATATCATTTTCATTCCTCATTTTCATATTGGTTGATTTATTATACCGAAAAAATCAAAGAATTATCAGCTTATTTTTTTTGCCGTATAAATCTTATGTTCTTGGCTTTGAGGAAAGTGTCATCATCAATTATAGGTTCATAGACCATGCTTCTGATAAGTTCATCGTTTGGACCATAACACCACCCAGTGTAAAGAGTATTGGTCAAAATTCGACGGACAGTACTTGGATAAAATTGCTTCCCGTGACTGTTCAGTTTGTCTAGATGATTTTCATTTAGCCATCGAACAATTTCAGCCTGTGATTGACCGAATATATAGCGGTTGTATATTTCCTTAACGAGCTTGGCGGCTTTAGGCTCAATGTCGACTTCACCCCTTTTGGCCCCATCTTTGTAACCTAGGCAAACGGGACCCATTTTTTGTCCGTTCATCTTTTGAGACTTTTTAACCATAATAATATTCTGTCTCAGAGATCTGTAGTAGTACTCATTTGCAACCTTAGCCAATTGTTGATTAAAGTCGGGGAGTGTGGTAACTGTGGTCATTGTTTTCATCCTCATATTTTAATTGTGAAGCATTCTGAAATGGATGCTTCTGTTGAGCTATTATACAGATGAAGATTGAAAATTTATTCAGGGAATCTGAAATTGGGCAAGAATATGAATTATGAGTATCAATTTAGAAAAATGGGATTGGTGAATTTTCTGAAATCATGCTCTCCGTCAGCGAGTGTGACTTTTTCAATTGCAAATTTATCATTCTCCATATCAACCGGAAGAAAATCCAGAAAGACATCATCGTCCCATACCTGACAGAAACAATCTATTTTGTTTACGTTCAAAATAATCATTTCTTTGAACTTCTTGTTTATTGGAATCAACGCATTAAATCGTCTCGCAGATGCACGGCCTGGTATGTATCGGTTGATCAAAGGATAAAAAAATATTCTTTTTCGGGTATGGCGTAAAATAAATTTGTTAAATACTTCGATTTTTGGTGAATCTTGCTTGATTGCAATTTTACGGTCTTCGAATGATACTTGCGGCCATGATATGAAATTGAATACCTCTTCTGAATCGTCTTCAATTATACATTGTTCCAAATCATCAGTAAGTTCCTTCTTCCTTTGACCTGACCTTTCCTTTAATTTTTTATAGAGTTCCAAATCCAATTCACTGTTTTCACCGTTAATGAACTCTTCAGTCAAATCTCGGATGTTTTTCTCAACCTGCTCAATTTGAAGCTTAATATTGTTTGCTTTGGTATAATCTACCTTTTGATTAGGCTCAATCCATGAATGGGCTATGATCTCATTCGCCCATTCGTCCCAAAGGAATTCTTGCATGGTGAAAGCTTTTGGTTTCCTGCATTCTGTGTGGTGACATTTGTACTCAAATCCAGTACGTTCATTTGTTTTTTTATGGTACCTTGGGTACGGTGTAAGATTCTTATTACAGCAACCGCAAGACAATAAACCAGACAATAAATGGTCAGCAACTTTTTTACCATGTTTAGGGTTGCGTCTGACCTCCCTGATCGCCTTTGCTTTCATGAAGATTTCACTGTTTTCGAATATGGGTTCATACGCCTGGCTCTTGATAAGTTCGTTGTTTGGCCCTGGGCAAAGACCAATATATAGTGGGTTTGTAAGTATTCGTCTAACAGTACTATCATAGTATTTCTTTCCATACGTATTTAATTCACCCATATGATTTTCATTTAACCAAGTGACAAGATCACGCTGTGATGCACCGTCAATGTACCTTCGATATATTTCCCGTACTATTTTGGCAGCTGGTTCATGGATAATCACTTCGCCTTTCTTCTTTCCATTCAGATAGCCTAATGAAAAAACTGGCCCCATCTTCAGCCCTTCTTCTTTTTGAGTTGTTTTT
>JABSQK010000400.1 GCA_013215875.1 Lentisphaeria bacterium | reverse complement strand
CGACCATGAGTCCACCTTTTACACGGCGTTTAACAAGTCCTTTAATAACGCCACCTTCAACCTGTTCAGATGTGAATTTGGACCATGCTTCCTGTAATATGGCCTTTTCGACACTCAATAATGGCATGCCGCCGGCATCGTCTTCAAGCTCTTCGAGTACAGCGCGAATTGTATCACCAACCTCAAGAGACGACCAATTGGGGAATTCGTCTTTGGGTACAAAGCCTTCGCTTTTAAAGTTATAGTCTACTGTTACGCCTTGGTCAGTTTTATAAACGATTGTTCCATTGACGATTGATCCTTCCTCGATGGTGGCGCATTTATCTTCATTAAGAAGTTCATCCATACCTTGCATGCTGTCGAGGTCTACGATACTTGGGGCTTGTTGGGTTTTTGTCATATTTTTCCTTTATTACATGCACCTTAAACCATTAAGATGCACCATCATGTTGTTTGTTTTCAAAAAAATTTAATTTCTGCTAATTTAGAACAAATGCTCAATTAGCTCAACTTTTACTGGAAAAGAATTTTCTGGTAAAATCGGCCGGTAAATAAAGTTAGATCAGTGGTATTTGCAAGCTCAATTTTGATAAATTGCGATAAATTCTTGATTTCCTTTTGGCCCCTTAATTTCAGCCGGCATAATTTCGCGTAATTTCCACGTAAATTTCTGACTGACAAAGTTTTGCACATCCTGAAGGACATCTGTATGTATTTGTGGATTTACCACCACGCCTTTGGGTGCATCGGCAGGGTGACATTCAAATTGAGGCTTGATAAGAAAGAAAAGAAAGGCATTCTCTTTGAGCAATGCTGCCAAAGGGCTCAGCACCGATTTAATGCTAATAAATGAGACATCGATTGTAACAATATCGACTAATTCAGGAACGTCATCTTTTGTTAAATAGCGTGCATTTGTTTTCTCCATACAGACGACCCGTTTGTCTTCCCTGAGTTGAATATGAAGCTGCCCTGTACCTGAATCGACAGCGTAGACAGTGCTTGCTCCCTGCTGGAGCATTAAATCGGTAAAACCACCCGTGGAAGCACCTATATCGAGCGCCACACAAGTATTTAAGTCGGATTTATACTTTAATAGTGCTGGTTTCAATTTGTATGCACCGCGGCTAACATAGCCTCGTGGCGCTTCAACAATAAGCGTTATCTCAGGATTTAGCATCTCATTTGATTTATGGATGACATGGTCAGTTGATGAGCGAATCTTTCCTGCCATTATCAATCGCCTGGCATCTTCCAGAGTTGCTGCTCCACCCTGCTCAAAAACCAATTGGTCTGCTCTTATTTTTTTAGCCATCTGCTCAATTAACTCAAGTTAATCGATAAATCAAATTTGATCTTTTCATTTTTGCCCTTTAATTGACTTAAGGACTATCAGAAAAGGAATTATTGAATGGACATTCGTGAGCAATTAAAAGACAGTGCAACAAATACTAATTTTGGGCCTATCATTGAAACACTACTCAACCGTGAACCAGCGCCTTTGGTACCAGAGGCGGCTTGGAATAAAGATTTAAATGAGCAAATCGCCCAACTCAAACCACAAGATGGCGTCGATCATACGACATGGTCTACTGCTGTAGCCGGGCTTTATTTGTGGAATGATGATATACACAAATCTCATGACATTTGCCAGGATCTTCCCAGCAGTACTGGCAGCTACTGGCATGCAATCATGCACCGCCGTGAACCGGATTACCCAAATTCCAAGTACTGGTTTCGCAAAGTCGATACGCATCCTGTCTACAGCAAAGTGCGGGAGGAAGTCCTAAAGCTAACAGTAAACGATGATACGCTCTTGAACGCAATTCAAGAAGAATGGGATTCATATGCGTTTGTTGATTCTTGTGAACAAAAAGCAGACATGGAATTCTTACAAGCCGTTCAAGAACTCGAAATCGTTCTACTCTTAACAGATTGCCTTGAGTCGTTTAAATAGGCAGGATTGAATTAAATATTTTAGATGAATGCTCATTTTATAATTCAGCTGCTTCGATAATCGTCAAAATAAAAAAACAGCAAGACGCATCCGCCAAAGATAGCCGAAGGTGCCAGCATGGAAATTACGCCAAAGTAAAAGCAGTAAGCTTGATAAACAATTCCGAATAATAACGTACCGATTGCGATCCAGAGATTTATTTTTTTGGTTTTCTGTCCCCACTCATCGAGTTTCCAACCCCATTTGAGATTATTCGAGCCCCTGCAGTTTATATGCTTTAACTGCATTTTTATAAAAAAACTTCTCCCGTGCAGTATCACCTTTTGCCGCAAAATATGTATTGACAATAGTGTAGATTGTTTCAAGGGATCCATGGGGTGAGCACACCGGCCAGTTTGTACCAAAAACCAAACGATCTTCACCAAAATTTTCCCACAGGAAATCGAGCATTTCGAGGTATTCGGCGGGGTTTGAAATATCATTGCCATCATATAGTTCAAGCATCGCGGACACTTTGCAATATACACTTGGATACTCTTTTACAGCCTCCATGGACGCGACCCAGTCTGCTTCCAGGCCATTACCAACCGGGTGCATGCCGATGTGATTGATTACGACACGGATCTCGCCCAGTTCATCAATTGCCGCAGGAATTTTAGCGAAGGTTTCTGCATCGGCAAGAATATCCAGTTCCAGATCGAGCTCCTTTAATAGTCGTATCTGATCCATATGTTCAAAGCTCTCTTTCCCGCGGCGAATGCCGACATATTTGGGATGTGCAGCAAGTTCGCGCAAATGGGCTTCGAAGTTTTCCTGGTCATGGGCCAGATTTCCCACAAAGCCAACCAAAAAGTCATCTTCATCACAGAGAGATAATATCCAATGATTATCAACTAATTGAGGGCTGGCTTCGACAATAACAGTGCCTGTCACAGGCGCTGAACCTAAAGCCTCGCGGTAGACTTCAGGTAGACAAACATTTGGAAATGGTGCTTCTTCCGGCGGCCAATAGTGCTCGTCGCGACGGGTATCATAAAAGTGGGTGTGGGTATCTAAAATCATCTTCAATTATCCTTTCGTTTAAGAATTTTACCTACAATGATGGTTTGCTTCTCTTTGTCAATTCAACAGTTTTATTTTGAGAATAAATCACTCTACAATAAAATCAAAGCTGTGAACTTTCGAAGTTGGCCTGTTGATATTATTATTTCAATAAGTTTTGAGCTTGCCAAGCATCTAAAAGGTAATAAATTCCTTTATACATTAGGGGTTTTAAATGCCGGTACAATACAAATTGGTTTGCAAAAATTGCAAGCATGAAGAAGTCATCCAGGACTTTGTATTAAAATACAAAACCAAGGATGGGCTGCATCGAATTGCTGGTTCAGACGAGTTGGGTGAATTCAAAGAAAAACACAATACCAGCTTTCAAGAAGCAACTCAAACACAAAAAATTATTGTTGAAGATGAACTTGCTTGTGGGGACTGCGGAAAAATTCAATCAAAGTCCTATACCTACAAAGGGGAACGGGAATTTTCTGCACGAGAATTTGAAAAAACGGAATGGAGTAAGGGCGAAAAATATTTTT
>JABSQK010000040.1 GCA_013215875.1 Lentisphaeria bacterium | reverse complement strand
ATCTTATGGTCCATCAACTCTCTGCAGACATATTCATTCGCCAAAAGCATGCATTCTTCGATTAACTGGTGAGATTCGCTGCTGCCTTCCTGTAGCATAGTTTCGATACGCCCTTCATTGTTGATTCGAAAGCGCACCTCGGGAATATTCAGATTCAGAGACATATCCACTTTGAAACGACGGGCACGTATTTTTACAGCCAGATGATTTACCTGTTTTATCAGATCAACAGTTTTTTGGTCCATATCATATTGTGGAAAGCTGCTGTTCTTTTGACTTTCCAGAGCCAGTTGGGCCTGCTCGTAACTCAGGCGCAGTTTCGAATGGATGACTGTTTTACTAAATGTAGCACCGAGAACATTGCCCTCATTATCCAGCGATAGAAATATTGAAAAAGCCAGGCGGTCGTTTCCGGGCGACAAACTGCACAAGCCGTTGGAGAGCTGCTCGGGCAGCATGGGAATAACCTTATCTGGCAAATAAACACTGGTCGCGCGTTTTACCGCTTCCTTATCAAGTTCGGTACCTGGTGCTACATAGTGACTCACATCTGCAATGTGTACACCAAGTTTCCACTTGCCATCCACTTCCTCAAGCGAGATCGCATCGTCAAAATCACGCGCTGTTTCTGGATCAATCGTAAAAATAAAATTATCGCGCAGATCCAAACGCTCTTCAAGATCGGACTCGCTGATTGTCATGGCTTGGGCTTCTTCCACCACCTCAGGAGGAAAACCTTCTGGCAGGGAATGCGACTTGATCACCGAAATCGTATCGAGTGCCGGATTATCTGCCGGACCAATAATCTCGATGATTGCACCTTTCGGGTTCATCTTCGGATTATCCCAGTCTTCCAGTTTCACCAGTACCCGTTCGCCGGCTTTTGCTCCGGCAATGTCGTCGATTTCCGGATGTTTCGAGATCTTGCTTTGGAACGGTTCTGCAAAGTAACTATTGTTTTGTTTATAGATCGTTGCCACGATGGTTAGCGAGTGGCGTTTGCTCACACTCATGACCATACCTTCCGGCGAATCCCCTCCGCTCCTTGGCCGTCTCGAGCTGCGTTTGCTCAAGCTTATAAGTACACTGTCGCCAGGCATTGCAGTGCCCGTATTGCCGCCAGGGATAAAGTATTCCTGGTCATCTTGTGTGCGGACGAATGCTGCACCGGAGCGCAAGAAGGTAATGGTACCAGCTATCAGGTCCACCGATTGCGCTAGGGCAAGTCCCTTTTTCTGCAGGTGAACGATGCTTCCTTTTTGCAGCAACTCGCTGATAATTTCAATGGCTGTTTCATCTTCATCCGGTTCTAACTCGAGAAAGCGAATGAGCCTTTTTTGTTTCAATGGCTGATAGCTCTTCTCTGAAAGAGCAGCCATAATTTGTTTTTCTATTTCTGTTTTTGTCAAAATTTGTTTCCTAATTTATTTAATTTTAATTGCTTGAAAGACGTCATAGTCTGCATCCATCCAAGTGCTTTCTGATAATCCGGCTTTGCGGGCAAGTTGTTTTAATGTTGTTTCCAAATCCCAATTTTGTTGTGTGGGAACCTCGGGTAAAAATACACTACGCTTGCCGTTATGACGAAATATAATTCCGTCTACGCCCAGGGTAATTTCCGTATATGAAGCAACTGCTACAGGAGCTGTAAGGATAGATAATTCAACTGATACTTCATTTAGCTCAGATTCTTTCATCGAAGAAAAACGAGGATCTTTAAATGCTGCCGCTTCTGCGTTGTGAATAATATTGTCGATCAACGGTTCGTGTGCCTCCAAAGTACCAATACAGCCTCGCAAGGCAGCATTTTTATAGAGTGTAACAAAACACGCCCCGTTTTTACTGAATTTTTCTTTAAGAGACGCATCCACCTCAAAATAAGAATCCTTAAGTTTGAATTCGATCACCTCAAGCACAGTCTTTTTTAATGCAGCTTCATCATCCTCTGTAAAAGTCATAGGCTCCTTATAGACAGTCCTGCGTAGCCAACCGCAGTTTCAAAGTCGCCACTAATATAGCCGGAATTTGTATAGTCGCACAGTTTTATCTGAATATCCCTCGAATTAAAAATTTCCAGCAAAAGTGCAATCGGCAAATAACCACAAACAGTAGCGCCCGTTTTTTCGATAATGGCATGAAGACCATCCACATCATTAGCGGTAATCGTGTCGATCACCGAACGGTCGAGCTTTTCCAGCTCTATAGATGCCTTATCATTTGTGAAGGGCAAATAGTTAAAGCGCTTGCCATAGTGGGTAAAGTCGCTGCTGATGATGACGACTGTATCCGAATCGCATACGGATTCGATCGTTTGTGCAGCAGATTTGAGTTCACTTTTGCTCAAATGACCACAAATAATGGGCACAATCCGTTGATCAGGATTTATTTGATACAGGAAAGGCAATTCCACTTCTATGGCATGTTCACGGATATGCGCCTCTTCCACGTCTTTAAATAAGGGGTTTTCCAGGAGTTTGCTGCGTTTATCAGTATCGATCTCCATCTGGCCAAAGGGTGTTTCATATGCATCGTGTGGTGCAATGGACAATCCGGATAAACGCATCGTATGCGAAGGCCCAATGATAATCGCTGTACGAAATTCACGTTTCAATGAGGAAAATGCCAGTGCCGCGGTTTTTCCAGAATACTTGTAGCCAGCATGCGGCACAATGAGCGCACACGCTGAACACTCAGGCTCATTTGGTGAGTTTTCATCGATGAAATTTAACAAGTCTCCAGGCTCACCGGGATAAAATACATTATTTACTGCCATAGATCTAATCATCTCGAACTATGCACACAATCTTCGCAAAATACAAAATATTTAGCTGATTAATCGAAATACGTCAGAGTAGCTCGTTTTTATGAGCAGAGACAAGCAGCTGTTGTGAGACGAACTTGGTCAATTATCTCATTGTGGGACTCAGACGGGAACTGCAATGTTTGAATGGGATTTAAATATCCCAATTGTCGCCAGTATATGTCACATAAATTCAATCAAATACAGCAGAATGCAAATATGCCAAATGGCCAAAAATTAATATTTTGAGCTCAAATGGCCCTTAAATCAATCCTTAATACGAGCCTTTATTCATCTTTGGCATTCCAGGTGCTTTTTATAATCAACCAAAGGAAATCAAATGATTGAAACAAAAGCCAGAGTTGAAAGTCGCCAGGATCAAGATCCCTTCGAAAGCTACTTAGCCGCAACAAACCTTACTGAAGTAAATGCGAGCGTTGAAAACTGGCCTGGAACTCAATCAGAATGCAAAACTGTCGCATATCCAGATGATGACTTTGAAATCGATTGGAAATGCAAATTTACCTTTGCGGTAATCTTAGTAAGCAATCTAACAATTCTCGGAAACCTCTTTATATAATTCTTCGCTCCCGATTTTAACAAACTCGTTCATCCATTCGCAAATCAAGTAGATACCCAATCCTTTTAATTACGCATAGCTTCCAAAATAATCGTTTAATACTCACTTAGCCTGGTTAGATCAGAAAGCTGTATTGCAAGAGCTCAATTTTTTTTGTATCGCTCTGCTACTTATCGAATAGTGAAATTGTATTTCTGGCAACGTACCCCAGCTGCACATCCTTGTTTCGTCATTGCAATGGCTCTTCTATCATCGGGTATTTGCTCATTCACTCTGAACTCGCCGTATGTATTACTTCGACTTTTAACATTTGGTCTATCGACCAAATGTACAACTAGATGCTGTTCACTTTAAAAAAATAAAGGAGCAAACCAATGGTTTGCTCCTTACAAAATTTAATTTATTTTTTAACTACTCTATGTTTGCGCCGACAACTGCTGCCATTTGCATCATATTGATAGTTTGACCTTCTTGAAGATTTCTAAGGTCGGTTGTTTTACCCGATTTACTTACAGAATTTGTATTCTTGAAAATTGTCAACAATTTGGCATCTGCCACAATGTATTTACCAGCATTTTCAGCCGCACCGTTTTCAGTTTTTGTTTGCAGTTTATTAGCCTTGATATAGTCCCACAACTTTTTAGTGATCTCTGTACGTGGAAGTTCTGATGCTCCCAGAAAATCAGATAATTCGCTTTTTAGTTTTACTGGTTTGCTTAGTCCCTTTGCTTCTGCCATCTTATGACTCCTTTTTTTTGTTAAGTAATGCCTCCAGGGGCTACCCTGAAATATTAATAAAAACACCTTGTTTATATTAAAAAGTCTAGTGCATTAAAAATAAATTCCTAATCGATATCGAAAATACTCTTAAAGCCCTTATTTCCTATAACTGATAGAGTCTAACTGCTCATAATAAAGCTACAAGGGAAACTTTAAAATAATCTGCTAAATCAGCTTGGAATGGCAGCATTTTCCCTCTAAATCATACACTTTTGTATTAAATGCCAAAAGCGACGGCTTTTTAGTAGCTTTGGTTCTTCGAACGCGAGCATTCGGAAAACCAACTTTCAAGTAAAAAAATGCAGGCTTTTAGTAGGTGCCAGGCCCTTGATCCTTCCACAGCTCCAACCAGTCCTCATAGCTCGTTTCGCGTGATGGATCT
>JABSQK010000004.1 GCA_013215875.1 Lentisphaeria bacterium | reverse complement strand
TTTCTGTGTAACCCCAAATGACGATGCCAATACGGTATAGGATAAATGTACCTATCGGCTTGTTGTCCCACATGTCGACATACGGGATGCCACCATCATTCCAGATTTTTGCCATGAGCATGTAAGTACATTCATCACCCTCAAGAGGCTCGGTATATTTGCCATACCATTCCGTAAAACCATGAGCCCTAAGGAAAAAAACCATCAGCAAGCTGACGATTAAGATGACAATCTTAATTTTTAGGATTTTGCCGGCGTTGCTGTCTTCAATCGTTTCAGACATCTCTCGCACAGCGGAAACCACAGTTTCCTGTAGATGAATCAGGGGTATTTTTTGTACGGGCAGCCACCCGATAACGGTTGCAATAACTATCGTGGCAAAGATACGAGCCACCTCTCATGAGCTTATTGTCACCCAGTGGCGGTCCTTGAGGATTGTCCATCGAGACATTGAGATGATAGCTTGGGCTCCACCAGTCGCCGCACCATTCCCAGACATTACCGGCCATATTATGAAAACCAAAACCATTTGGCTTGAACGCTTTTACCGGACAAGCCCCCTTATATCCATCTTCCCCGCTGTCCACATGCGGAAAGTTTCCCTGCCAGATATTGCACATGTGTTTACCACCAGGTGTAAGATCATCGCCCCAGCAATACACATTTTGTTCGAGCCCGCCACGAGCAGCATATTCCCATTCAGCCTCAGTTGGCAAACGTTTGCCAGCCCATTCACAATAAGCAATTGCATCGTTCCAGGAGATATGTATGGCCGGGTGTTCCATGCGACGTTTCAAATTTGAGCCCGGGCCTTCCGGCTTTTTCCAATAAGCACCTTCCACCTGGCACCACCATTGCAATCCGGCTACTGTATCTTTTACAAGAGTTGCCTGCTTGCTCTTGGGTATCTGTGTATGAAAAACATAAGACCAGCCAAACGTTTCCGCTTCGGTTTTAAATCCCGTTTCCTTAATGAATTTTTCGAACTGGCGATTTGTCACCGCTGTTTCATCAAGGTAAAATTCTTTTATCTGCACATCGCGTATAGGCCCTTCCCCATCCGACTCCCAGGCCTCGTCACTTTCCGTACCCATAAGGAATGTGCACGCATCAAGTTTGAGCATGCCATCAGTAGATCCTGTGTCGGCAAAAACAATCGTCTCGCGAGTTGCTGCTGAAGAATCATTCGAGGGCGTACAGCAGGCTTTTTTTTCTAAATCATCACTCATAATATCTCATTCTATTGATTCAATCAATATAGCTTTAGCAGGAATACCATCAAGTAAAATGACTGCTCAATTTGGTAAAGGCTTTGTAAAGGTTTGCTAGCCTGATTGACTATTCGGGTGCTTGCCCTTTGAAGTAATTCACCTTGGCCACGGGATTACCATCGAGCCGGCGAATCATGTTTATCTGTCCCACGTGTGTTAAGGCATCAGACAAGGGCCCGTTCATCATATAAAAGAGCGGATTACCCCTAATTGCGAAATCTGCAAGATCTGAAATTGTTTCGCATTGCTCATATAGAGTGGAGAGATTTTCCAGAGTCTTTCTGCGTGGTTCCGTGTTTTCACTTAAATCGCATTTGAGACTTTCTGCTGACATATGTACCAGGCCATCGATATGATCAATCAATTCCTGAATCGACATACAATCGCCCGCTGCTCTGGCATGCAGGTCGTCATCGTCTATTTCATGTGTCGCCCAATAGTAGCGAAAGCCCAGGGCCGCAACAAAGCGCTGTAAGACAGATGTCGCGCTATAGTCAGTACCTACTTCAGAGATATCCCTAAAGTCCATTACGATCCTCACGAGAAATCTTCAGCTTTGCGGTAATAAACTCTTTGTTAGACAGCTTCAGGAAATTTGACAGAGATCGTATGCTCTCGATTTCCTCCGTGCTTGTCCCTCCACAACTATTGGCAATGCTAAACAATGAATCAACAAATTTGAGTCGTTGCTCACGAGTCGTCTGATCAAAAAAGTGGCGGGTATAACGAAATCGATCCCAGTTTTCCACGTTTGCGGTGGTGACAATTTCGGCAAGATACTGCGCATCATCTGGATGCAGTTCCCAATCATCCTTGAGAATTTTAATAATTGCGGTCGCCTCATTTTCCGATGCGTGCAAATCGCATTTGGCCACATAGCCCATTAGGGCCGCCAGGGAGCATATGAAATAAAGCTCCTTGTCATCTTTTACATGCAATTGTTTCTTATCATGCTTCACATGGAAATAGACATTGTTGTGCACGTAGTCGTCAAAGAGCACATCACGGTTGGGGGCATCATCAAATTTTTGCCGGCGCTTGGCAATGGAACCACCAAGCAACTTGGAGATAATTCTGCCAAAACCAGTACTGTGATCCTCCACAGCCTCTTTAAGTAAGCTCATTGCCTCTTTTTCCGCAGAGTCTATATTCTCATCCGCTTCGATAAGTGTCTGAATTGTTGAAATGATTGTTGCTTTTTGTTCGGCGGTTTTTGTTTCTTCCAGAAGATTGGTTATCAAGCGTTCGCGTTCGTCTGCGCCGACGGGTTTTACCATATACATTTCCAGTTCTTTCCAGCCGCGTTCGGAAATCCCGTCGAGTTGAAAAATAAGATCCTTTAAGGCATTCACTTCTTCATGTGCCAGTTCGTCATCCGCCCAGGCAATCGCAATGACAACCTTTGCCAGACTGCAGATAAAATATTCGTCCATTTAATTCTCCCTTTCATTTAGTGTAATAAGATCCTGGTGCGTATAAACTGTCAGCCGTTCATCGCGACAAAATCCGATGAGTACCATGCCAGCCTTTTCCGCCATATCAACTGCCAGTGCCGAGGGTGCAGAAACAGCCACTAGGAATGAAATGCCAGCGCGTATCGCTTTGTAGACAATTTCATAAGAGATGCGGCCGCTCACTGTCATCACCACAGCCGACTCAAGTTGTTCCTTGAGTAATAATGTGCCGATGCATTTATCTACCGCATTGTGCCGGCCGATATCTTCCATCACTGTCAGGCAAACACCTGCACTGTCAAACATCGCGGCGGCATGACAGGCCCCCGTCTCTTTGAAAATAATTTGTTGCTCAGCCATTTGCGCCATCATCTCTTTTATTTGCTCAACAGAAAATGGTGCATCAGCACGCAAAGTCATATCGGTGATCGTAAAGTCGGCCAGGTCCAGACTGGTTTTGCCGCATAAACCACAAGAGGAGGAGGACATGTTGCGCCGCTCGGTATTTTTGTCGCATAAAAATACCTCGGGAATATTTATGTTCACACTGCTAATCAGCCCGTCCGGCTCCAACACCGAATAGTCAAAGTATTCGTTCGATTCAGCGAGAATGTCTTCCGTATACAAGATGCCACGCACCAACTCACGGTCATGGCCCGCTGTACGCATCGTCGAGGTATAATTTTCCTCGTTAATCAAAACTTGCATAGGCGCTTCGCAAAGCAAGGCATCGGAGACTTCCTTTGCTTTGCCGGCATTTACCCGCAAAATGTTTTTCGATTCGACTGACATATCTATACTCTATTTCCTTTGATTCAACTATCTATAAAAATGCTGCAGAACCTGGAAATCGCAATCGCTGATTCTCGATTTATTTGGCATTCCTCATTACTGCTTTATTGACATTACATCGCTGTTAAATAGTGTTGTTTATTCACCACTAGCCTGAATAATAAGGACTTTTATGAGACAAATACGATTAAACGAGCCCGGCGATTTCCAGCTTACAGAAATAGAGGATGCGGAAAGAAAGCCCAATGAGCTTTATTTACGGGTCCGTAAGATCGGTATATGCGGCACAGATCTGCATGCCTTTAAAGGCCGCCAACCGTTTTTCACATACCCTAGAGTCCTCGGACACGAACTTTCCGCCGAGGTTATCGAAAGCCCCAATGATGACTTTCAAAAAGGTGACATTGTCTCCGTACTGCCCTACGATTCATGTGGCGACTGTATTGCCTGCCGGCGCGGAAAAGAAAACTGTTGCCAGAGCCTGCAGGTCCTCGGCGTGCACAGAGATGGTTGCATGCAGGATTACGTCAGCCTGCCAGCAAAGTTTTTGGTAAAGGCCAATGGCCTAAACGATGATCATTTGGCATTGATCGAGCCCCTCGCCATTGCAGCTCATGCCGTACGACGGGCCAAACTGGAAACTGATGATACTATTTTAGTCATCGGTGCCGGCCCAATCGGCATCGGTGTAGTACAGTTTGCTAAAGCAGCCGGCTGCAAAGTTATTGTCATGGATCTCAATGAAGGCCGCTTAAATTTTATAAAAGAAAAGTTCGGTGTCTATGCAACAGTCATCGCCGGAGATACCGCAAAAGATGAAATCGCTGAACTTACAAATAACGATTTCCCTACAACAGTATTTGATGCGACTGGCAGCCCCAAGTCGATGAATAGTGCAGTAAATTACCTTGCCCATAGTGGTACGCTTGTTTTTGTTGGCCTTTTTATTGGTGAATTTTCCATCGATGATATCGAATTTCATAAACGTGAAAGCAGTATATTGAGTACCCGCAATGCCACCCGCGCCGACTTTGAATTTGTTATCGAGTCCCTCCTCTCCGGAGCGGTTTCTGCAGATGCAATGATTACCCACAGGGTCAGTTTCGACGAGATGATCGCCAATTTCGAGGATTGGACAAATCCCGAATTCGGCTGTATTAAAGCAGTCGTGTCACTGGTATAAAGCGCAGTTTTAGGCTCGAAATAAGAATAAGAGATCCGTTTCACTAATAAACTGATTTGCCCCCCGTTATAGCTGTAAATAATGGAGATCATATCATGGAAAAACGCTTACTAAATTTATCAGTCGCAAAGAGTTGCCCCGCCAGTTGGAATACAATGTCTGGCAATGACAAAACACGCAATTGTTCGCACTGCCGTAAAAACGTGCACAATATATCCGCAATGACAGAAGATGAAATTCTCAGCTTTATTGAAAAACAAACAGAAACCCCCTGCATACGCTATTACAAACGGCCGGATGGCACAATCGTAACAGCCGACTGCAGCAAACAGGAATTACCGAGACTCAAGGTGTTTCAGTATGCAGCAGCCATATTTACATTCTTGAGTCCCTTCTTCCTGTTTATAGGCTGCAACAAAAAAGTAGAAAGGCATATTATGGGAGATATGGAAGCTCCGGTTGTTGGAAAAATGCAGGCCCCGGTTCAGCAGGTAAATCCAAAACAAAAGAAAATACCTGTCCAGAATTCACCTCAAAAAGTAGAACCAATTGAAGTTGAGATGGGTGAAATGATTGAAGAAATGGGTGATATGCATGTACCAGGAGAAGGAGAATAGATTGTGTAAATAAAAGTAAAAATAATTCCTGAGTTTCTCTAATTCAATTCGATGTATTTCGTCGAGGAACAAGAAGTTCTATTTTCCTTTCTCGTGATTCTTTTTTTCTACCAAAGATATCAGTGAGTTGTGTCTTTATTTTATAGTTTTTTCCAGCAACCAACTTTCCAGTCCAGCAACTCATCTCTTTCGTGATAGTCTTAAAATCTTTTATTTCCATGACTCTGTCATTTATTAAAAATTTTACATTTACAATGCCGGTAAAATCATAATCATAGAAATATATTTTTATTTTTGATTGTTTTCTACTAGTCGTTAAATCATTAATACTTAGGGGAGCAAAATAATGTTGTGGTACAGTAATCGTTTCTTCCACTTCATCATAATAGTAGCTATTCAAACGACCCACAACCTTAATTTTTACCTCCCCTGATTTAAAGAGATAGCCTTCCACAATCGCGCTTGTGGCATTTATTGCGGACTTATCATTATTTGGGTTATCCCAGGAAAAACGGTATTTCCGCCGAGGGCTCACTTTTCGTACACAGTACCAATCATTTTTTGTCAGCTTATTTGCTAATTCCCATGTAACCTTAATATCAAAATCTCCCTTTTTATTTAGCACTGGTATTAATTTTAAATTCGTAGGTTTTTGTGGTTTTATACGGGGGGTTTTGAGGATGTGCGCAGTAATTGATATTGATCTTTCCGTATATGTTTGCTCCAGGGTTTCAAGTTTTAATTCATATCTGTACGTTTTTCCGGCACCTAACTTTGTATCCAGGTATTTCCCTTTTTTCGACTTAATCTTTAGACCGACTCTTTTCTCCCATTTTTTACCTGAAAGACGAGTGAGCGTAAGATTTTTGATTTCCTCTGCTTTTATATGTGCAAAGTTATACGATACCAATAGTGATGCCTCGAGGGTATTTGGCTGAAAAACTCTGACTTCAAGCTGTGGTTTGAAGGGCTTTATTGGCTCCTTCTTTTTTATACTTTTTTTGTCAACTGCCCCATGCTTAATCAATAGTTCACGAATATCTTCATCTTTAGTCTCATTTAGAACATGATCACCGCTTTTTGATCGAATATTGGGATTAGCATTATTATTCAATAGTAGTTCAACTGCTTCAAAATGGGACATTTCTACGGCCTCGTATAATGGCGTTTCTTTACGTTTATTTAAAGCATCAATACTAGCCTTATTTTTGATTAACAACTTCATAATTTTAATAGCGTTCTTTCCTGCTGCTCTATGAAGATAGCTATTCCCATTCTTCTCTCTTAGATCAATTTTAAATCGAGGATTATCAATAAAAAGGTTGGCCATCTTTAGATTTTTATCATTTCCAAAATATGTCTGGGCAACCTGTTTTCCATAATTCTGATTGTACGTATTTGGATCAAACCCATGCTTAAAGAAAAGCGCTATCATTTCATAACGATCATCTGGTTTTTTATAAAAAACTGTCAACCGTTCAAAAGCTGTTTTATCACTATTGTTGCTTTTTATATTAGGGTTTGCCCCTGCTTCAAGAAGTAATTTGATTACATCCTTTTTGTCTTTGCTATGGCTTTCAACTGCGATGTAAAGAGCCGTTTTCCCATCTTTGTCACTAGTTTTTACATCCAAATCAGGCTTCAGAGCTAATACATATTTCAAATCTCCCAATTTTAATCGAGTTTCACCAGCCACATTTTGTAACAGACATCGAAAGGATTTTTTTTCGGACCTGGCAAGAACAGGAAAGCTCGTAATAAACTTGGGATGTTTTTTTATAAAGGCCTTACATTCATCGGTTAACTGGCCTTTTATATATTTCGAATACTCGCTTGATTCAAGATCTATCTCTTCAGCCACTAACAAATTTACCAGGCATAAAAAAGCAAAAACCACTAATTTATTGATCATCTTTTAGTCCCATTAGTTTCACCACAATTACTGTTGAATCTACATGCTAAATTCCAACTTAAAAGAGCATTCTATGTATTACAGACGTGAACAGGTATAAAATTCCAACCACTATTCTATGGCGTATGTAGCTAGTGCCCACAGTTTCAAACACAATAACTCTCTGCGAAGCAGAAATGCCTTTAGGTAAAATCGCCCCAGTTTAAATGCTAGTATTTATGACATCTCTAAAATTATTTTCTTCAGTTTTTTGAACTAATCAGGATTGACAATTTTGGCAGGGTCTCAATAGTAAAAGCTCTTGTGCTAATGGGAGCACGGTAGAAACTAACATTAAAAGAAGGGACTTCAAAAATGAGCGAAGCATTCAAAGAAGAGCTGCGTAGCGGCAAACCGAAATTTGGTCTATTTGTAAACTCTGCAAGCACAACAGTTGCAGGACAATTGGCACACAGTGGTTATGACTGGTTGCTGGTTGATACACAACATGGACCAATGGGCAATGAAACATTATCCGGCATGCTGGCTGCGATCAGTGATGGTGGAGCAAAATCTATGGTACGTGTAGGCGGATATAACGACCGTTCCGGTATCCAACAGGCGCTCGACCTGGGCGCTGATGGCGTATTAATTCCTTACATCAACACTGCTGAAGAAGCACGCCAAGGTGTGAGCTGTTGCTTATACCCGACTGCTGGTACACGTTCTGTATACTTTCCACAGCGCAGTACAAATAAGGAAGGCCTGCTAGGCTACGTTCCAAATGCCAATAAAAATATCATTGTTGCACTTCAAGTTGAAACTGCATCATGTATTGAAAACATGGATGAGATCGCCGCGGTAGCTGGAATCGATATTCTGTTCCTCGGACAAAATGATCTATGTATGTCTATGGGACTTTTCGAATCATATGTATTCCCGGAAATGTACACATCTCCAGAACTTGCTGATGCAACACAAAAGCTTGTAGATGCAGCCAATGCAAATGGCATTGTCCTGGGTCTCTTCCTCTTTGGTTCAGACCGCGTTGGTGAATTCCTCGAAAAAGGATTCAAGTTCATCAGTCTTGGAAATGACCTGCATCATTTGTTAACACAAACCGGTGCATATGTCGAAGGCCTTGAGGGTATTTCCAATAATAGTGGATTTCCTTGGGAACGTCGTAAGACGAACTTGTTCTAAAGGTAAGACAACGAATTAAAGTCGGGCTCTGTGTTCATAGAATACAGGGCCCGTTCTGTTTTTAGCCAGTGACTCCCGCGATTTTTCTATAAGGAAATATATTGTTGCAGGTTTTAATCAACTATATCAAGGATAAATAGCGATTAGCATTTATCTCTTATTATAAAGATTAGTGAAGATTAGTGGTTCTAATTATTACTGATCGTCGAGCCAGGACATCTCTTCTTTCAGCTCCCAGCGACAACTATCCTGCGGTTGCACATGTTGGACCCAGGAATTTATTATATCAGCGTCACTACGACGAGCCGCCAATTCCTCTTTCACCCATTCCGGATCCCAATCTTCAAGAATCTCACACTTAAGTTTCTCAAGTATGTCCTGATGCGCCGGATCAGCGGCCAGGTCATTTAGTTCATCAGGGTCGGCTGCCAGGTCGAAAAGCTGGCAGGGTTGTTCATGATAATAATTGAGCTTCCAATTATCGCGGCGAATCATTCGTTGAAAAACACCCTCTGCTGGAAACGGCCCCGTGCCGCCAGACAGATTCTGACAAAATTCAGAAATCGCAACATCTTCCCAATCCGTTGTTTCCGGTGATCTTAGTAATGGTAAGAGGCTGCGGCCACGGGAATGAGGCAATGCCGGGCAATCCAGTGCATCGAGCATCGTGGCATTGAGATCCAAAGCGGAGATCACATTGTCACAGCGAGTACCCTCGGGCAAATGTCCTGGCCAAGAGAGGATCGCTGGAACTTTAACAGAATGTTCATAGAATGTCTGCTTCCACCAAAGCCCATGTTCGCCAACCTGCTCACCATGATCAGATGTGTAGACAATCAGGGTATTTTTGTCCAGGCCATTTTCCTTCAAAGCACTGAGTATCTCACCAATCATAATATCCATCCGGTGTACAAGCGCCCAATACGCTGCCCGGGAGCGGCGAGTTTCTTCTTCGCTGACTTCTTTGATCTCACAAATCTCGCGCCAATATTTTATATGCGGATGCAGGTGGTCGCCAAAAGCTTCATTAATTTTAGGGGGCGTCATCCTGTCGTAATAGTATTCATAATCCTCTTTGCGGGCGACAAAGGGTTGGTGCGGCAACATGAAGCCGACTGAAAGCGAAAATGGTTCATCACCACCATTCCTTTTTTTCTCACCAAGCTGATTTAGGAAATCGACGGTTGCTGAGCAAACATCCTCATCATGAACCTGATAAGCACTTTGCCCCTGCCCTGAGGCTTCGAGACTCACCCGATGCGGTCCAGCTGTGCCTGCCAACACACCGAGATTCACGCCAGTGCCACCGGGTTGATTCGGACCGTGGTCACCCACCAGGCGCTCGGCATAGCCGTGCAATTGGTCCGGACCGACAGCGTGCATGCGACCAATCAAAATAGGGCGGTAGCCGCCGGCCCCCATAGAATGGGCAAAGGTGGGAATGCTGGATTCTAACATGTGCGTATTCGTCCAGACTCTGTTCTCGTAGGGATAACGACCGGAAAGCATCGACATACGCGAGGGGCCACAAACTGGCGACGGGCAATAGGTATTTTCGAGCACCACCCCGCGAGCCGCCAGGGCATCGAGATGAGGTGTCTTTACCAGTGGATCGCCATAACAGCCTGTCACATAAGGGCTGTGCTGATCCGAATGGATGTATAAGAGGTTGGGTCGACTTTTCTCGCTCATGAGTTTTAATCTAGCCTGACAAATTCATAAAACAATTGACGCTAAGAAGCTCGTTTAAGTTACCGTGTGGGATCATTATTGATTCCTGTTCCCAAACTTACTTAGGTCCGTGATAGAGACCGCCCAAATAAAACTTCAAAGCCGGATCATCAGTTGCTTCCCATAAACGCCCGCGTGCGCCAGGCAGCTCTGTGGGAATTTCATTCTCGATAAGTGGCGGGGCAAAGCGATAGAGGAAAAAATATCGCTTCCCTTCTTTTCGGCGTGGCATCCAACGATGCCATACTTTGGAAAACCATAAAAGAGCATCCTGTTTCCTTGGTTTAACCGATACGACTCGGCCATCCCCATGATATGGGTTTGCATTGGTCACATGGGAACCAACGACCACCTGTGTTGCACCATCTGCTTCCTCTTTCATATCACGAAAGAAAAAGGTGATCGTAGCTAATTCAAAATAAGGTTCTACTGGGCCTTCTATATAATGACGGCCATCTTTATGCCAACCATCGTGAGGATCCAGTTCCGCTGCGTCAGGCGTTTCTTTAAACACACTCAAATATTCATTAAGGTAAGTAGGGTGGCAAATGTAAGGAGGTTTTGAAACCGCCAAGGCCATGACTTGCCTGATTCGCGGTGCAAGAATTGGCGCAATCGCATGATCAGAATCTACTGGCAGTTGCAAACTTCCATGCCCATCGTCAACCAAATCTTTTTCCATTTCCTGCACGTAAGCATCAACACTATCCGGCTCAAAAACATCTTTCACGGTGGTGAATCCCTTGGTACGTAACTCAAGGATATTATTGCCAAAATTAACATTATCTATCGGTTCGGTAAACTTTAGAGCTGTCTTTAAAGGTATGTCCGTATTCATGACTAGTTACTTTTTCTCCACTGGAACAATCTCAGGTTTCATATCGGGCAATTTAATAAGTCGCCCCTTGCTCTCCACCACTTGTTTGGGCGATACCAAATCCGTGATGCCCTTGCGGTTTACCGCATCGAGCTCTAGGCCGGCATAATATAAGGCTGCCACAACGACTGTCGAGCAGATGTACTCCTTGCCAATTTTTGAGGAATCACTTGGTTTCAGATTCGAGTTCCAAAGACCAAACATGCCAGTGAAATCGTAACCATCCCATTTTCCCCCTTTCTGGTTCGACAATGTGGCAAATTCTACAAGGCGATCCACATCTACCCGGTCCCATTTATCAATGCGATAGTGGTCCCAACTGTGGTCCTTAAGTGTACTTATCGTTTCCTCAAAATTCGGCCCCTTAAATCCCTGGCTCGAAAAAAGGCGCATCTCCTCCCGTTTATCCGGATTTGGGATAACAATGGCCAGGTGTCCATACTTAAGAATGCGATAGCCAATCACATTCAACTTTCCTTTGGCGATACCTTTGCGGGCCTCGCCTTTCTTCATCTTATAAGCAAACACGTCACCGACACGAACATCTTTGCTGGCATCTTCGTAATTATCAGCATCCATATCGAATGATTGAACAAGTGTGAATTTGGTTTGATCCTCAGGCTTCGCCAATTGCGACGGACCATCTGCATGCGGTTTCTCTACCCATTTAAGAATATACCAGCCGCCCTCGCCTTCGGGAATAAGGGATTGGAAATACGTATAGACAGAGCCCGCGGCAATAATAAGAATAATGCTTAAAGCCGCAATTCTTTTTTTTCTCGATAGCTTTTTCATTCTATTCTCCTGGTTAAATCTGTCGCTTTAAAAACTAACTGTTTACCAGTCAACTACAAGTATTATTGTGAAGGATTAAGGGTGTGTCTTTACTACGCTGCTCGTGGACGAATGACAATTAAACTATACGACTATGACCTGGAACGTGGCTTTAAACTCGATGGTGATCGGTGACAATCAGATCAACGATTACAAGGAGACCTACAAAAAGATTGAACCGGGTGATTTGAGCTTTTAAAAATCTGGCTCATTGGTCGTGGAAATAAAAACGTCAGTAAACCAGTTTTCGAAAGTCCCTAACCACATGACAGCTTATCATATTACCGTCATGGGCAGACTGAGCCCGCTCGTCGCCTGAACGACTGAGAACGACCAGATTATCTCCGTCAATCGTCATGCTCGGATAGTGGCGAGCCTCTTTTTCACTGTTGCCTTTGGCGACCAAGCCGGCGAAGCACCAGTCCACACAGTTGCGGGAGAAATGGAGACCAAGCCGATGCCGTTCGTTATCGGGACTAGCATGCCGGTCCGCGGGCATACAATCGGCCCGAACCATACTATCGGTGGCCTGGTTTGACGCCATCCAATAGAGATTGGATACGGCATCGTATTCAATAAAGAACTTCAGGTGCCCCCCAGGCAGGGGAAGGTAAACCATTTTCTTTCCCGACGGCACCGTTACGAGCATCGTCGTCATCGACCCGTCATCGTTTTCACAAACCTTGGCAATTGCTGCAAAATTTGCCCGACCCGTATGAGCCCGTATGAAGAGGTGAAAGGTTCCACCCTTGGGGTCATGCCAATAATGATTCGGGTCCCTGATTTGCACAACATTTGTTTCGAGCCAACCCGGCGGCACCATGACACAATCCCACTTGTGAATCCAGTTGGGACCATCGGGAACAAAGGGAAAGAAAGGGATCCCGGTGAAGTCAATTTCATCCATATCCACGTTATCACGGAAGACCAGTTCGGATGACAGGGTCCAGCTTTCTTCGAGCAGCATATCGCTATCGACTTTGGCCCGCATCAGGATGGGCGAAAGAATACTGACGGCCCAGCCCTCGACATCCTCACTGCAGCGTTTTTCGACGGCGAAATAAACGCATTCATTGGCATAAACGGTATTGCAGGGTGTCAGGTGCCAGCGCAGACCGGGGAATAGGACGACCGGCTCAGTCCAGGATTTGCCCCAGTCATCAGAACGCATAACCGCCATATCACCCCGGCCTTCTCCGCCATAATTACCAAGCGCGTAGAGATGGTCGCCGGCAACGAAGGTTTTGGCTTCAATGAAGGAATAATCCGCCCGGTGCAGCCAAGTCGTGCCACCATCATCCGAGCTAAAAACCTTGCCCTGTTGAAAAATCGACTCCTCCGATGCACCGGTTGTTGCCGCGGTCATCTTACCGCAGAGGTCCAGCGTCGCGACCAGTCGTCCGTTTGGACAACGGGTAATCGCGGGACTGTAGGTGTAGTGGGTTGCGGGATCCGGCGACTCGAAGATTGTCACATAGTCATTTGCAAGAAGCATGATTTTTCCTCAAAATTTCCTTACTCAAAAGTATTCATTCACAGCTTACAGTATCACCTTCCGATGCTTTATTCTAGTGGGGGCATTGGTTTAGGCAGCTTAATATCAGATGTGAAGGGTGCTTATTGGAGCCTTCACAGTACAAAGTGCGAGGCAGGCAAAGATCCCTATTTAACGGGGGAGAATACAACGCTGAAAATCAAAAATTTCTAGCAGTTAGTTCAATAAGAGTGCTGATTGCTTTAGTTGATAATTTGCAATAGTGTAAGACTGTATTAGATGTAACTCAAGAGATAGTATGACCAATGGAATTAAATGAATAATACGACTAAATACTGCCGACGAGAATTTCTCAAATATGGCACTTTCGCGGGAATAGGTGCGTACCTAAGCACTCAGAATTTATTTTCCGGAAATCTCCAGTCATCCATTACCAAGCCTAACTTACTCTTTATCATTACCGACCAACAACGCTTTGATGCTTTGGGTGCTATTCAAAATGAATTGCCACAGTACAAAGGAAAAACCAAACTACGAACACCCAACCTGGACCGCCTCATGCAAGAAGGCGTCCGGTTTGAAAATGCCTATAGCCAATGTGCAGTATGCGCCCCAACACGTGTATCTATCCGTACAGGCTGTACGATTGAACGACATGGAATGCAGACAAATCAGCTGGTAAACGAAGATGTTTATAAAATCTTACCAATGTTCGAAAATAAAATTAAAAACGTGAGTACCTTTGAGCAGATTCTTGTAGAAAGTTTTGGCTATGTCAGTGAACATTATGGCAAGTGGCATATGCCTAAAAGTTTTTATAAAACTAAAGATGGCACCAAAAAGGTTATCACTAACAATTACTATAATATGAAAAGCAAAAAGGCGCTTTTCTCAAAAAAAGGTGGGGGTTACACGGAATATTTATCTCAATTTAAAGGCGAAATACCAATCACACTTAAAAAGGGACAGCAAATCAACAAATACTCCGGCTACCCTTATACGCCGATTAAGACCGATATAAGATATAAAGAACCTACGACACCCACAGGCTTCAAAAAAATCAAACATTCTAATTCTCAGGGAAGGGATTCACTTCCTGAGGATAAAACATCTTCTTTTTTCCAGGGTACTTCAACAGTCAATGCGATAGACCGTTTATCACAGGGAAACAAACCATTTGTTCTCACAACGTCCTTTCATAGTCCCCATGCCCCAATGATTGCTACAGGAAAGTATTTTGACTATTACTGGGAACGAAGACAAAAAATGTTTGTTTCTCCAAGCATTAAAGACACGATGGATAATTCGTCTTACAAAGCGAAAGGTAAATGGAGACTTCCTGATGAATATAGAGACCCAAGTGCTGTAAAGGAATGGATGGTTCCTTATTACGCTCTTTGTGAAGAAATTGATCACCACATTGGTTTAATATTAAAAAAACTGGATGAAAAGGATCTTACAAAAAATACCTTAATTATTTTCACATCTGACCATGGTGAAATGTTGGGTGCACATGGGCTCCGGGAAAAAAACAGGTTTCTCGAAGAATCGGCACATGTTCCTCTGATTGTAAAATACAAGGATGTCATCCCGGCAGGACTTAAAATACAATCACCCGTGACAACAATGGATATTTTTGCAACGGTTCTGGATTACCTGGGTGCCTCGAGTTTTGATAAAAGCGACAGTAAAAGCCTAAGAAGGCATATTGAAAATCGTAACTGGAATGAACTCTATGATGATGATGTGGTGATAACAGAATGGGATTCCCGTGCACCAAGACTAAATAAAAATTCAAAAAAAGAAAAAAAGAAAAAAAAGCCTAAAAAGAAATTAATGGGGAAATTGGGAAGAGAAACCAACTTCATGGTTCGAAAAGGAAACTATAAGTTGATGTTAACTAAACTCGCAAAATCGAACAGACTTGATATGATGTACGATATAGAGTCAGACCCTTTTGAGATGAAAAATTTAGTTGGAAAGAATGGTCTGAGTGCATCTGAAGAGATCATCGGTAAGGCTGAACATTTAAAGTGCCTATTACTTGAATGGATGTTACGGATGGATGGCCCTGAAAAATATTTTAGCGACCCCAAGTACAACTTTTTTGAAGGCGAAGGCGATTATACCGAGATTGATAAAAGAAGAGAATGGAAAAAACTGGATTTATGGATCAGCGATAAAAGTATAAGATTTGGCAAACGAGTCTTTGATAAAAAAAATGCTGTTTTTAAACGGAATGAATATTTATATCTGGGTCGCACAACTGCTGGTAAATCCACAATAAAATCCATCGAATTGAGCGGAGATGGGAAAAAGGGGTTTTCCATACCTGCTCTTAAGAAGAGCATTCTTCATGAAGGAAAATACATCAGAATCAAAATCTCGTATTCGTCTGCAAATGAAAAGATTCAGCCAGCAAAATTAGTTCTAACTACAACAGATGGAAAAAAGAAAACGATAACACTTTCCTGAACTTCTTTGGAGGTGGTATTGCTCTCTTACTCCTTCGACCACGCGTTGGTATAACTGATAATCCATTCGCATAGTGACAATGGCTTTCGGGTAGTTCTGCAGTGCAGCTTGTGGCAAATAAACTCGCTTATTAATAATGCAGAAATTGATTGTATAAAATGAAATACCTTTATAGTTTACCTATTGCCTTCAAAGACGCATAAAAGGAATTAAATGAGTAAAAAACTAAATTTTGCAGTCATCGGATGTGGCATGCTGGCGCGCTCAATGCATATACCGAATATTGCAGCTTCTGATAAAACAATACTGCACAGCTGTTGCGACCTGTCCGATGAGGCCCTGGCGGAATGCCGTGACATTCACGGTGCACTGCATATCACAAAAGACTTTAAAGAGGCAATAAACAATCCTGAGGTCGATGCGATCTGCCTGGCAACAACTGAGAAAATGCGGTTACCAGTCATCGAAGCGGCCGCTAAAGCTGGTAAGCCAATCTATTGCGAAAAGCCCGTCGCACAGTCACTCGATACGCTTTACAAAATTCAAAAAATCATCCAAGATTCCGGCATTGCTTTTTGTGTGGGACATAACAGACGATCATCGCCGGCAATGCTTGATGCACACCGCATCTTTCGCGGTCACATGACAAATCCGCAGCCCTGCCTCTGGCGTTTTGATCGTGAAGGCGAGATACGCCCGGAAATCGACGGCGACGGCAAGGCAGCCATTTCCATCCGCATCAATGATGACTGGTTCAGCTGGAAAGCCTGGGCCTTCACTAAAGAACATGCCCCGCATGGTGCAATGCTTTTTGAAATGACCCATTTTACAGATCTGGCGAACTGGTTTTTGGATTCTAAGCCCATCGAAGTGACAGCCATGGAACAAGGTTTATTATCCAGCAGTATTATCGTGCGTTACGAAACGGGTGAAATGGCAAACATCCTGATGTGCGGCAATGGTACATTCGGCTATCCTAAGGAACTTTATGAAGTGATGGGCAATGGTGCAATGGTCGCAGTGGATCATATGCTCGAAGTCCGTACGGCCGGCATTACCGATGCGCCCGCACGTACCACCTATGCAATGTTATTAGATCGGCATCCGGAGATTGGCGCCGAAGGCGGTCTGCCCGGCTGGCTGGCAAAAAAACGTGCGGCCTGTGACGAAGCGACGGAAGCAGCTGATCCCAATTTGATTTTCACTGCTGAGCCGGACAAGGGCCACGCCCATGCGATTGACCGCTTTGTTGATGAAATAAATGGCGATGCCCCTGTCGTTTGTGGTATTGATGATACTGTCATGGCAACACGAGTCGCATTTGCCGCAATAAAATCTGCAGCTGAAAACCGTATTGTAAAATTAACAGAGATCTAAACCCTAATGTCTAAATATCCCCAGCAAAGTTTATCGTTGCTCATTGGGTTTATCTTAGTCGCTTTTTAATCATTCATTTTCTTAAAAAGTAACTGTCAGACCACCGTCGACAACGAGAGTATGGCCGGTGATGTAACTGCAATCGTCACTGCTGAGAAACATGACCGCTTTGGCGATCTCTTCCGGTTGGGCTGCACGGGCCAGGGGAATCTTGCGCTTACCCGCATACCATTCATGGAATTCAGGCGTATCCATTTCATCAACCCCATCAATGATCGACATATTCGTCTGCACAAACCCAGGCGCTACTGCATTGACCAAAATGCCATATTCCGCCAGGTCTACTGCCAGGGCTTTTGTCCAGGAAATGATTGCGCCCTTGCTGGCGCAATAGGCACCCAGCGGTTCGCTGGCAATTGCCTGAATGGATGCAATGCTGACAATACGTCCCCAGCCTTTCTCGCGCATGGAAGGGGTAAGTAATTTTGCCATCACATAATAGGCATCCATATTGACTGCCATGGTATGGCGCCATTCGTCTAGCGTACTATCATCATGCCGGGAGGTATAACACATACCGGCGTTATTCACCAATATATCTACCGCGCCATGTGCTTCTATAATGCCATCGACATGTTTTTTCATCCCCTCATGGTCCGTTACATCACCCGGACAAGGATTCAATCCGTCGACCGCTTTAAGGCCATCTTCATTTAAATCAAATCCGTAAACCGTTGCGCCTTGTGCCATAAATGTTTGGGCAGTGGCTCTTCCGATACCCGATGCTGCACCAGTAACTACGACTACTTTATTTTCAAAATCCATTATTTTCTCCGCTTAAAAATTGTGATAACCTATATGGTGTAGCGTGTTTTTAAAGCGAACGCAAGGACATAAACCCAGGTCCATTCACCGGTATTCTTCAATGAGCTTTAATCGTTTACTGGCATACAAGCTGAAGTCCAACGGACTGGTTTACCGTAGCCTGTGGGTTTGGCCACAGGCACATGAGCAGCAGGCTGCCCCGCCATATGTTTGTTACCGTGGGGCGATATTATTATCGCCCATTAAGTATCTTTAATGTCAGCTTAAAAATCGCGCTCGGAGAGCCCGACCTACTTGAGAATCGCAGTGGAAAATTTCGAGCTGGAAATTATCTAGGTCTTATACACCCGGCATCTCATACCGAGCTTTCATAAAACATGGCGGTGCCGTTATTTTTTTGGATTTGGGATTATAAACCCAGGTCCATTTCGCCTGCCTTCTTCATCTCCTTATTGGTCTTTTTTAAACGAAGCGGAATATATTTTGGCAGAGGCAGAGGTGGTGCCCACTGGGTATTATGATCGTATGCACCCAGATTGCCATTCTTGCCAAAGCCCACATCCATCCCTGCTTTCAATGCGGGACTTCCTGGGGAAAGCTTAAAGTTATTCTTTTGCGGGTTAATAAATTCTGGGTTACCAGTGATCAATGCTTTTCCCCTGCCTTGTTTTTTAAAGGCCAAATTGTGTGATACGAAATTGCCGTCTTTGGGTACCGGAAAACCCATACTGCATTTGTAAAAAATATTGTTGGCGATGCGATTATCCATGTGCCCATCATTATAAAACCACAGTCCTGATACAGCACTGGCATACATTGTATTATTGTAAAATTCACCCCGGCTGCCTGTTGTTACAATAGCGTTTCCTTTTATGAAAAGATTATGATGGGCAATGATCTTCCAGGGGTGCCAGCCGTCGTAGACTGCAGCATGTAGATGTATTCCCCATCCGGAGTTGCCATAGAAGGTATTACCAATAACCCATGTGGGCCCAATCCCTGCCCAATAGATACCATGGTTTCGGCCACCTTTACCATTATGATGTATCCAGTTTTGCAGCAGCGTAACGCCCTGTTCTTCTCCCGCAATACCCGCATGGCCGTACTCGGTAATCTCGCAGCGTTTGATGAGTGTGCGCCCGCATTTACTCCAACTCAGTCCGGTACTTGCAGCCTTTTTCTTCGTTCCCTTATAGCCTGCAAAGCGAAAGCCAGTGACTTCAAGATTATCACAGTTGCTGAAACGAATGCCGCCATGAACAATCGCACCCAAGGCAGGTTTAGCAATCACCCGAATCGGTGCGTACGAAGTACCACGTAAGTTACTAAAACTGATACCGCTCTCAGACCAGAGACCGGGAGCAACGTATAAGGTATCCCCGGGACGAAGTGAGCTGATCTTTTTGGAAAGACGTTCCCGGCGTTTTTTCATTGGCATTTGCTCAACCATATCGCCGGTCAATTCATCCTCAATTTCAGCTGCACCTTTCACGGTTAATTTGCGCGGCGGGTAATACTCGAAGGCGCCAAGATCTGGCTTGCCAACTATCACGGTTTTATCGATAAGATCCTTTTTTATAGCGCGTCCCTTATTAATCGCCTTGGCCGATTTCTTTAAATCGAAACGATCCTTGGCAGGGTTCACCAAACTCTTCGCAGCGACTGCAAGCGATGAAAATTTAAGGACATTCTGCCCCTTTGGAATTGTACCGCTGCCAATTACCGTACAATGGCTGATGCGCGCCTGAGCAGCTTTGACAGGACTGTTGAGAAATACAGAACGTTTGACAATAAGCCCGCTGCCATTTAATGACGAGCCTTTGAAGCTCGAGGCAATACAATTCAGCTTAGCACCTTTTGCCATTGATGTACGTAGGCCTTTTGATTTATTTGTGAAACTCAGTTTATTTAAAATACGGGTGGCTTTGGCATCTTTCCCTTTGATATCCAGAGCTGATTTGGAACCTGAAAACGTCAGCTGATTGATTCGCAGTTCACCGCAATTTTCTAATTTCCAGGAACCTGTAATCGTTACATTTTCATACGGTGCTGCTTCAATGAAACTTGGATAGTCTTTGCGTTTTGCTTCCACTGACGTTAAGTCACAGAGTTTGGGATTGCTCCAGGTGATATCACCATCATAGGTCCCTTCCTGAAGAACAAGGCGGTCCCCCTGATACATTTCTTGAAATGCCTTCTTTAATGTTTTAAAGGGATGTGCTTGATCCTTTCCGCTGTTGGTATCTTTACCCCATGGGGCGACATGAAGCTCTGCCGGCCAGTGCCGCTCACGAACCTCGCCGCCAAGGTCATAGAGTTCAATGTTGTCGAACCACTCCGCCCAAACATATGGATTTTTTTTGGAACTCGAATGGGAATCGCGAGCCATGAGACCAAAGCCATATTTTTTACTCTTTTTTGTGCGCGCCATCAATATGGGGTAATGGGCATCCAAAACCCGCGTACCATTTAATTTTACAATGATGCGGTCGTCAATAACTGTAAGCTCAGCGCGGTGCCAGGCTTCCTGGTAACTCTTTTGATTCGTCCTGACACCCGGTTGTTTGGCATTCACAAATGGATAACCACCACCCGTCCAAAGATGTTGCATGCCGAAGGTAAGCGGCTTGCCATCTTTGGTGTAAAATTTTGCCTGATAGTAATTTTCGTTTGACCACAGGGAATGGCCGCGTTCGCCATTCAGGCGGATAAGCCAGGTAACTTCACCACCATTGCCACAAAGGAAGTCATACTTGAGTCTGAAGTTTGTTGCAGTAATCTTCCTGCTCATATAGGCGTGAGAGCCACCGCCTGTTGGTTCGTATCTTATGACTTTCGTTTTATTACCAACAGTCTTACTTTGAACCACTCGGCAATTTGTTTTCTCCCAGTGCTTGGGTGTGCTCGTCACTTTATAAGATTCGAAGTCATCCTTATAAATTAATTTACCCGGCCCAGGCTCAGGCTCTTTCTTACGTATTTTTTTGAGGGCGTCACTTTCAATGAGTTTAGTACGAGACAGGGCATTGCGGCGGATTTTGGCTGACGCTTCATTCATCATATCGGACTCGCCGTCTGGAAGCTTATTGCCCTGTGCATTGAGCATGAATTGGAACGAAAACAGGAGTATACAAAGTAAGAAAATCTGTCGATGCAACATGGGCTACCTTCATTAAGCGGTTAACAATAAGCGCTACTGTGGACCTTGAAGATGTATTTTAAAGTAAAAAACCCGTAATTACTTTATTTCAATATTGCCCCAGTTACCTACGTCAAACTTATTGCCATCGCCGCCATCAGTAATAATCAAGCGTAAGCGTTTTCCCCCTGTTACATCAACTTCCAATTTTTGAACTTTATCGAGTCCGGAAATAACTTTCGAATTCCAAACCTTCTTTTGGTCGAGCCAGATTTCGAAAACAATACTACCTTTACCCTCTGTCACTGCATCTATGCCATAGCTTGCTTTCAGTGTTTTAAATTGCTTGTTGAGAGAATACTCCATTAAGGCCGGCGCAAACATGGAAATACCATGGTCAACTTTTTCCTGCCCAAACTGCATTCCCAAGCCAACGACATTCTTAGCAATACGTGGTGAAATAACGACTGAATCCACATGTACTGCCCCCAATAAACCGAGCTCGAAAGGTCCAGAAACTTGCTCTAGAACAGTCCAGCCAATGGTATTCGCATCTGTTGTATACGTCAGTTCTATTTTTGCAGAGCTTCCTGAAACGGGGAGCAAAAAGCTCGACTCACGAAATCCATGGGACAGCTTATCTGTTTCGATTTTTGTTATTGTAAATCCTGTACTCATATCCCAAGTACCGATGCTTTTGCCATTTACCTTAACCTCTGCTTGCTGGCCATTGGCATCAAGATAAAAACGTTTGCGCAAAACCAAGCCATATTTACCGCTCGTCTTACAGGTAAAGCTTTCTGTATCGCCTTTCTTAAAGGCAATACCTTTGATCTTCTTGTGGCTCCCTGCTGAATCATAACCCTCAAATTCTTTTGCAGTTCCAGGTCCTTTCCAGGCTACGATTTTTCCTGTGGCTGGAGTGAAACTCGCGACCACGGCCTGAGCCCAGTGAAGTTTCATTCCCTTATCTTGCACGCGCAGACGTGTTAATGCTTCTTGAAGCGGCTCTGCGCCAGCTTTCATCTCAAATATACAGGGAAGCATACCGATCACATATTGTTTATTGTCCTTAATAACTGCTGCGCCAAAGATATCGACGGCAGAGACAACACTGAGTCCGGTCTTCTCAAAGTTGAGTACTGCTGGGTCATTATTACGCCAGATAATAGCAATCTTTTTCTTGTCTGATTTACGGATATAAGTGAGACAGCGAGTTAGTCCGGGAATACGATCTTGGATAACAACCTCGCCTGTAGCATTTAACCCGGCTAAGAGTTTGCGCGTTCGAGCCAGACCCCACCAAACCGGTTTGAATTGAAAAGTCGGCATTCTTTGACTCATCGGTGGAATACTTGTTGTCCGTTTATAAATCATACCATACCCTGTCCGCAAAAAGCGATCATTGGACATGATCAGTGACTGCTGCACATTTTGCTGATGCATGAGCAAGTTCGCTCGAATCAGGTAGGCTGTTTGATCAAACGCATTTAAGCCACCCTCTCCACGTTCAACACCCCAGTCAAGGTCTGTCACCAGTACCGCTTTAGGCGCCTTGTTCTTCGAACGTTTTTCTATAACAGAACGCACCTCACTAATGTAGGCCATGATTCGGCTGTCCTCAGGAGACAGCGTTCCTGCATCAATGCGTAAGTTAACACCCTGAATATGATCAAGCGCAGTTAATGACTTGGCTATCAAGTCTGCGACTTTCTTCTTGGCTGCTTCAAGCACTTTTAGATCTGCAGGCTTTGGCTCATCATCTCCGGCCTTCTTTTTCATGTCCTTTTCGATTTTATCGACGGCCTTTTGGGCAGCAGCAATTGCAAGATGATCATCATATTGTTCGGACAGATCCAGCAGATAGGAAACAGATGTTGCCTTACTGAGTCCACCAATATAGATGGGGGTCTCGGGACAATATTTCACTCGCCATTTATCAGCGATACGAATCATTTTGGCAAACAGTGCGGGATCTACACCTAGACCCATTCCTGCGGAACTATCCGGCGAATCCCACAATATCCAGCCGGACATATGTTTGCCAGTTTTCCGCATAAGTTCGAAACAGTAATTATCCCAGTCATCGATACGCACCGGGGTATGAAAGATATCCACCGTATGTCCCCAGTCACGTCCACCAGTATCATAGCCGCCACGGATCATTAGCACATCATTTTCCATATCTTCGAAGCCAGTTCCAGAGGCCCAAAAGGCACTGTAACCAAGCAAACCAAAGGGTTCCTGCTTGTTTCGTTTAATTCCGTAAGCAAATTCCATCAACGTTTCAACCTGGAGATTTCCGATATGAAACTCTGTCCAGTCCCAGTCTTGATTGATCGGTGCAAATGTTGCCTTCAAGGGTATGCGCAAACGATCCTGGTCTTTTGCATCATTCAACCAGTTCGCATTCATAACTTTGGCACCATCGGCAACAAGCACATCCTCTTTTATATAGGCAACTTGTTTCGCCACTTCTTTTAATTTTCCTTTGGCAGGAATAACAACCTTCAGGCTAATTTTAAGGATATAAGCCCCTTCTTTAATCTTTGGGCAAACTGCTATGAGTTTTGATTTACCCGGGCCAAGATTCAACGTTGTATCAGAACCAGTTACTCGGGTTCCACGCCAGTCAAAGAGACCGCCTGAAACAATAACTTTGCGTGATTTTCCGCCGCTTTCCATGTTGGCAACTGTCACAGTGATATCTGTACCCGGTTTCACGAGATTTGTCGCACTGCTGCGGTTGAGTACCATAGAGACCCGTTTTGCCGGATCGATATGAGATTTAAAGACGATATCGTCCACATAAATCGTGCCTTTAGCCACTTCCGTAGTCTTAGTGGTTACCGCAAGATGAAGTCCGAGTGGGTAGGTTGGCTGAAAGGATTTATTCGCATCCTCATTGCTCCAGTTATGGGGAATAACAGGCAAGCGGAATTTTACCAGTTTCCAGCCTTTCCAATCGACCTTAACTGCATTTTGCAAAGGACCTTGAAGACTGATGGGTAAAAATAAATCCCAGGCCAGATCTTCTCTGCCTGTCAAAACACCATGCTGGTCACCAATTAAAGGGTAAAACAATACGCCAGAGCCATCACCATATACTTGCATAGAGACTTCTGTGGGTATACCAGGCACAGGTGGGTCGATGGAAACAAATATGGAAGGGCCTTTTGTCCAGTTCATCGCCAAGGATTGTTTACCGCTCTTTTTCTGTACCGTACTGGTCTTGGCAATTTCCTGGCCGGGCTGAGGGGCTTTGTCGACGCCGGCAGCTTTAAGTCCAAGGTAACCACGCACAGTTTCAAAATCATTAAACATCACATTACTATCAGGTCGTGCGAGAACGATTGTTCGCTCAATGCGTCCTTCATCTTCGGCATCTGTGGCAACGACTCTTAAATGAAAGGGGGCAGATTTACCAGCAATCTTTTTTGCATGCTTGGCCAATTCAATGCGAATTGACTTGTGTGCCAGGGGTAAGAGATCAAGCTTTTGACGGCCCTTAACGATGATATCATCATTCCTGTCGGTCAATTCCCAGTCCAGGCTCATTGTCCGTTTCTTTACCCGCCAGCTGTTCTGTACCGTAACCCAGGCGCCAGATTTTGCTTGATAATTGTTAGTCGCATCATCATAGCCTATGTGCAAGGCAAGGGCTTTCGCTTGCTTGCTTTGTGTATGTACGGTCAAACCAGCAATGCTCACTTCACCACCCGCAGGTTCTTTTGTCTTTACGACATAGGGAACTTTTATCTTCTTTTTTTTATCTTTTGGGTCTGTGACCTCTTTCATTTTTGTTTCTGTTTTAAACGCTGATTTAACCACAAATGCGGTTAATTCCAGGGGATAATCGATACCTTCAGTTGATCCGCGTATACGATGCGTACCAATACCATTTCCAGGCAAAGGGACTTCAATGTATTTCCAGCCAGTGAAATTCAGGTCGCACAATTTTATTCGCTGATAATGAAGTTTCCAGTTATAGCTTGTCGCCCCCGGCGCAGCAAAATCGATGATGATTGCGTGTAGGCTTCCACCACCACTACCCTTAACCCAAAGACCCATACTATAGGCATCGCCTGGCAGGTAACGCTCAGACTCTTTTGATGCCGCACTTGGCAAGCCGTTAAAAACCATTGCATCCTTAACAAATTTAAGATTCATGGCATACTGGCCGGGAATCTTTTTCATTGCTGCAGCATCGAGCTTCACCCGGCTGATACGCCCACTGGTTTGTGTCTGGGCATTGGAGCGCTGAGACTCGGTGAATAAACTTGAGACCCTGTCTGGTCCTCGTCGTAGCTCAAATGGAATACCTGAAAGAAACCAGCGGCCGGCAACATCGCTGAAGTTATCATGCAAGAACATGGCATTTCCCATAATCAAATCCTGCTCTTCATGGCTACTGACATCTGGACTGTCCGGAGAGAAAAGTTCTGCAGTAATCTTAAAAGGCGGCAGGTAAATCTGCAGGTTTTCCGGCTCAATATTTAATTTAATCTCTTTGGACGCATTCGCCTCAACTTTAATATCAAATGATCTGTCAGCTATTTGATTGTCATTGCTATCGCTCATTTTCAAGCGCGTAATTATTTTTGCAGAATCGTCGCTGAAGTTACGAACATCCAAATTGTAATAGATATTATCGTCATATGAGCGCATCTTTGGCCCATTAAGTGAGAGGTCAGCAAGAATCAATGGGGCAGCGCCACGACGCTCAGGATAAACCCGCATATCATCGATCCAGATTTGCCCTTTTTTCGTTTTGCCTTTTGCTTTTAAATCCACCCGTATACTCTCAAGCCAAATTACACGCCGACTGACTTTCTCATCCGTGAAATCTACAATAATCTCTTTCCAGCCTTTAAATGTAAGGGGGATACGAAATTTATTTGCTTTGTATGGACGATGACCAGCAAGATGTTTACCACGAATTTTGTTGGTCGCTTTGGCTGAATGTTTGAAAGACAGCGAAAGGGTATTACCAGAGCCATCACCAAATAACCAGAATTTCAATTCGCCTTGTTTTTCGCTGCGGATTTCACCTTCACGAAGTTTAATGAGGCCGAAGCGCTTATTACCAAAGTCGTAGGTCAAACGGTTTGATGCAACGCCGACTTTCTTAATCTTCTCATCGATCTCTGCAGTCAATTGTGCTGTAGACCCGCTCATCCTCGATGAAAAGTTATCAACCAGATAGTATGTCTCTGGAACGATTATATCTTCTTGCTGGGCGCTTAGAGTGAAAGCGGCCAATATCAGTAATGGTATTAATTTATTTATCATTGTTTAACCTTTATTTCTGCCACACGGTCATTTTAGTGCCGTGGGAGATTACAAATCGTTTCTCTGGATTCACCTGAGCATGCGTGATACTTTCCGTCACACAAAGATGATTATCGTAAATTGCCGCAGACAATACATGCTTGAATACTGCGGGTGCCTTATAGGCTGCATCGGGAATACCGGTCGCCCGTTTCAATACTAGCAAGCCACGGGTATGGGGGATGATGAGCTGGGTCTTTGTTGCAAAGACTTGACCGGTCACTCGCGCTGGGGTCTCCAATGGCTTAGACAAAGGCTTCAAAACATCCTTCTTCGGCCACTTCTCTGCGCCAGTATTAAGATTCAGAAAAACACCTGTTCCATAATCGCCCTGGAAGTATACGCCGTCGGGACAAACAACAGCGCATTGTGAAAAGCGTTCACCCTTAATATTTACTGGTTTCCAGGCTGGTTTACCATTGGCAGCATTTAGGCAATGAAGATTTCCATCCTCGTCACCGATATACAGTTTTCCTTTGCTGTAGGCAAGCGAGGTGCTTGTTGTGCTGGCTATGGGTGCTTTCCAACGTAAATCGCCCATGGTCAGATCAACTGCGTAAACATTACCATCCCAAGAGGCAACATAAACTTTCTTATCAGCAACAACTGGTGCACTTCGTATACGGCCATTTGTCTTAAACTGCCAGATCAAAATACCTGAATCGATATCCACCTTATAGAGGTATCCGTCATCGGAACCAAAGTAGACTTCTGCCTCATGCGGCGTGGGTGCGGAATACACCCGGCCATCTGTTTTGAAGCCCCAAAGATGAGCACCGTTATCCCCAATGGCATGCATTTTATAATCGGCAGACCCAACTAAAAGGCGGTTGGCATAACGCGTCGGCGTTGTTATTGGTGTGACAGTACTTCCCTTCCAACCCTTAAATGCTACAGGGGCCTTTGTTTTATTCAGTCTCGCTTTTACGATTGCTGCATTTTCTCTTTGCTTCTTAAGTAAATTCGCTTTCACTGTAACTGGTCTATAGTGCAGCAGTCCATCTGCCTGTGGAAATGTAGCAATCCCCTTGACAATGGTCATGCCAGAATGAAGGGCTGAAGCCCCCGGTATCGTGGGCATGGACGGAAGATTAACCTTTTTTAATGGACCAGTCAGATCACCAGGTAAATTTGTTGGAACGTGTTTTGCATTGCCCATGAACATATGTGTTGCTTTGGCATCAGCGACAAAACTTTTCTTACCCATTTGCTCTATGCCGCCGACGGGTCCATATACTTCTATTTCCGTTATTGTATCAAGCTGTGTTCGTGAGTGACCCGGAAGAATTTTGATATTATCCGTGAGAATGAGTTTTATTGGAATCACGATGAAGCGTCGGTGGTCGCCGCGAACAACACCAACTGTAACGGGTACTTTCCGTTCAAAGTCATTGGCCAGAATACTCATCGCCTTGTAATGAATATTCGGTTTTACATTGTTCATATATAAAACAATATGCGAGACATAGGTCGGTTCTTTTAGAGAAACCGCAAAGCCCATAGGATTCGGTTTGTAGCACCACATTGTATCCAAATCATCCAGTCTGCCATTGTGCAGGAATGCCGGTTCCTGCGTAATAACCAATGCGCCAAGGGGGGTACTTTGCATCATCACAGTTACACCATTGTCAGTCATCAGAAATTCCCTGAGTTGCTGAGGAATTTTATTGTACAAGTTACGAACATCTTTGGCATGCGTCGGTTTTATTTTATGCAGGGCCAAATTACCCAAAATGTTTGCCGATGGGAAACGCACAATTCTCAATTTCACATTGGCTATCTCAACTTTGCCTTTGCCTGCTTCAAAACCAATTCTTAGTGTGTCTGTATCATGCAAGGATTTTATTGCCAGACGGCCAAAGGTCCACTCACCTGGTTTAGCCGTATAATTCGATCCATTGAAATAATTCTTTTCATTCACTGAGTCCAAGAGTGCGGCGGCGGCAAGAACGGTATCATAGCTCTCTACTTTGTAGTAAAATTCCAGCAGATAGGTTACCCGCTTCACGACTTTACGATCGACTGTCTGCAGCATCTGTTGTTTATTTAGCAGAGTCAAGGCGGCTTGTTTCCCTTTAAATCCTTTTGCCGCTACTTTTGGGGTAATTGAAACCCGCAACGCTTTACCACCCTTATCCTTCTTAAGTTTATCATCGCCTTCGATTTTCCAGTTTTCACTGCCTTTAGTAAAATCGCCATTGGCCAATTGATTAATACCCATTTTGAGTATTGCATCTTTCTTGCCACCAGTCGCACCAAAGTCGAATTCTTTGCTAAAATCATCTGCTTGGGCGGTTCGTATTGGGTAAAACTCGGGTGTTGAATCCACCTCTCTGCGGCTAATTTTTTGTAGGAACTCCGAATAATCGCCACCGGGCATCTCATGGTGCTTACGTAATTGAGTCTGCCAGACTATTTTACCATCCGGAGCAATTCTCAAAATGCGCCCGTTGCGGGAACCAACCATCAGATCCTTACCAGCAAGCGACAGCAGTGCAATACCATCAATCTGCTGTGACCAAACTTTTTTTCCAGTAGCCAGATCCAAACAGAAAATTCCGCCTTTTCGGCCTGTACGATAATACAATTTATCATCTGCTGAAAAGAGGTCGCGCTTTTTCATCCAGACATCGGAACGATCTAAGTAGCTAACGATTGTCTGGCCTTTACTATTGAAGACTTTTACAAAATGGAAGTCTGTTTCAATGCGATTTCCAGTTTTCAGTCAATCAACAAATGGCGGTCTGAACGCACCTAATTTACCTGGATCTACACCACTCTTTCTATTTGGATTTACAAAGAGTAAAGGTGCTGCAAGGCTGTTGGCATGTATGTAAGGACCTTCTTTGCCCCAGGTCACCTCCCACTTTATATTTGTTCCAGGATCCGCAGTGGTACTTTTGAGCAGCAACCTGCCTGTTTTGGCATCGAATATTTGTGGTTGGTTTCCCCAGAGGTTGATGATTGATCCAGCGAACCCATAGGTACTGCCAATTACAAGTCGTTCATTATAAATAACTTTACTACCGTCAGGACTTATCTCGAAGCCCTCCATCAGTAAATATTTTCCAAAAGTAGCAAAGCTCGTTTGTACTGCTTCAGCGGGATATTCAACGATCTCTTTGACACGATCCTTAAACCACATCTTTTTTCCATCATAGTCAACTGCCAGTAAACCAGTGGCTCCGAATACAAAGATTTGTCGCAGGGGTGGGTTTAAGATAATTCTCACCTCTGTGTTGTGTTCACGCTCACCAACATGAAGATCGGGCCACTCGGTAGAGGCAAATTTCTTAATAACTTTTCCATTTGTAGCATCGAGAATAAAGATAAAGAAACCATGCCCAGTGGATGCAACAATTTTCTTTCCACCATCAATCCACTTGGCATAATAAACATTGTGCTCAGGCAGGAATGTCTTCCACAATAATTTGCCTGCCTTGTCAAAGCAAAAGAGATTCTTGCCGTAGCCAAATGTACCAAATACGCTGCGGCCAGTTGCCGTATCTGTATCAATTGCAGTGACTCTATCTTCGTCACTATGCATTTCACGATAGCTCTTCAGGTCTTTTGAATTTCCTTCAAACGTTTTCATTTGAACTGCCGCTTTCGTTGCTTTTTCTTTAACAAGTGGGCGGTGAATAAAGACATTGGCTTTTTGTTTATCAATATTGATAAGTGCATCAATCCCTTTCTTTAAGCCGTCCTTGTCATTTGTCAGGACATAGAGTGTATTATGATAATTTGAAATTGCCTTTGGCACCCAACCGACCAGACAACGCCCTGCACCAGGGAAATTTTCCGTAATGGGTTCTGGCAGTGCATCACGCTTAATTAAATGGTTTGCCAGTGTCCATCGACGACCAAGAACGATTACCGGTCCATCGAGGAATACACCAGGCTTAACAACAGATCCGCGCCACATACGGCTACCATCAAGAAATGGTAGCTCCTTATCTGTGTGGTTCCATCCACGAGCAGGTCCACGAACAAATGCTTGACTCGGCAAAACGCGCACACGATATCCCTTCGCCATAAGCATGTCACCCAGGCGCCAGGCATCTTCAACAAGCCATTTCTCATCCGTCGTTACATAGATAACCTCACCGGCAATCAATTCTTCCGAGTAAAATTTAGTCAGCAGGTAGCGATTGATATCTAAAAAGCTTTTAGGGTTTGTAACATCTTCGCCCACATCATTGTCAGAGGCAGTTAAAAATCCGGGTGGGAAGCGTTTTTTGCTAAATAGACGCCCATCTTGTATGATCCTGTTCAAAACTGTTACAATTGTCGCATACAACTCCTTGCTTTGTCCTTTCTTTGGATCGTAAGCGTGCATCACTTTCAATTCTGCTTCTGTACATTTGGATTTTATATAGGCAGACATTTTGTCCTTATACCAATTGGACCTTCCGGGTTGCTGGATATTTCTTGGTTTACGAATACGAATGGCCAGGCGACCGGGTTTGCGAATGTCTTTCGCAGTAAACAGAGGAGTTGCAACTTTACATTCCTCATTTATAAAGCGTTTAATTTTATCGATCTCTGAAATACGAACATCAGCATTCGCGGATTTTTTAGGAACAAAGGGTTTGGCGATATATGCAGCTGTTGCTTCACAACTTGACCCCGATATTAATTCCCGAGCCCAGAGTTTTATTTTATTACCAGGGCAGTTAACGGGTACTCTATAGATACCTTTATAAACAGGTGTTCCGCTACGGAAGACATGTCTTAAGATCTGTCCTTTTTCATTGGTCAATTTAATTTCAACAGGAAAGCCAGCCGGAATCATTTTACCCGATTTATCCGTGATGGAAATCTCGAAACTCATATTTTGCCCCGCAACTGCAGGCGACGTTTTAATTGTTAGATGGTCGATAGCTGTTGGCAGGAAGGCATAAAATTTACCCGGATAGGTGCGCATATCAACTTTTATTGAGCTCCTCTTATTCGCAAGCTTTTTTACCGGGACCTGCTTCATTTCAAGCATGTCATAACAAACTGGTGGCTTGTCTATAACGGTAATATCAAAAACCTGTGGTGCCTGAAATAGGGTCTTATGGTTACCCTTGAAGCCGGTATAAGCATGATTCGACATAATCATATAAGAGCCTTCCTGGCTTTGAAGCCAATCCGGACTTAAAAGCATATCATGCCCTTCAGCTGCAGGTGGGATATACTTTGACAATGTTTCTTTGAGGGCGGCAGTTATTTTAATGGTATGTTTCCACCAGCGCTCATTGTCGACATCGAGATATTTTGGAAACATACCGCCGAGACGGTCTTCAATCTCATCCAGGTCAATAGCTTCTTTTTCAGCACCCTTAACTGAAGGTAGACGAAGACGGACAATACCGGGAATCGGTAAATTACTGCTCTTCTCTACTATAATAATTTTCCCCGCCTGCTTCAGTCGCTTTAGAGCCTCAAGTGTCTTTGGTGGCACCTCTTCTTTGAAGATCCAACCGGGTGCAATAATGACATCGTAATCCATGCCTTTATCTTTAAGGATCTGTTGATCCGTCAGGAAATCAGCAGGGTAACCAGCACGCAAGCAAGATGCCCACAACGCTTCATTGGCAAGTGAAACATTGACTGATTTTCGGATTGAGAGAAATTTCGCTTCACGTGAATCATAGATGGCCACTTTCTTATACCCTTTTTTCGAATACAGGATAAAGTCGCCATAGCGAGTCGTCAGGTTTCTGGCAATATCGCGCACCGTTGAATAATGATCTGTGCCAACGGATGTTTGAATGCTCGTATCATATTGCATAAAACTCAATCCATCCGGTTTTTGCGATAGTGTCATAAAAGCATCGCGCAGGTTTGAATCGCCATAAGATCCGGTTCTCTGACCTGCAAGCATCGGAACGGATTTCAGCGTATCGTTAATACGAAATGCATCAGCCATAAGGGGTCCTGATAGAGGGAAAGCGCCCCAACCGCCCATGTCTTTATAGCCAACTGCTGTGGCCAATTCCAACGGTGCAAAAACTGTGGCAATATTACCATTGCCAATCCCCAGATTATCACCCGGGTGAGCGGCTACACGGGCAAGTGTGAAATTCACTGATCCCGGCATCATGTCATGTATGCTATTGGTCATCCGGCGACTAAACTCTTCCCAGGTCCAGTCAATATATTTAGGGTAAGCTTTATATTTCACCAAATCTTTATAGTCCCGCTGCCCTTCTGGGCGTCCGGTAAAGCGGTCCATTGCAATCTGGGCATCACTACTGCTATAACCATATTTCTTGCGAAATCCTTTCTCGTCCATTTTATGAAAATGAGTCATGACAACCTGAGCCGTATCATGGTCGAGCGAATGGCTAAATTCATCGTACATACAAAGACCACGGAAAGCCGGGCTGTGTCGCATGGATGCTGCTTCAAGCGTCGAATAACGATCACAGGCAGCTAGAAATTTTTCACCGCGTGGCATAATGCTGTCATGTTGAGTGAAGAGATTTTCGTAAAAGGCAATGTTGTTTTTTACGCAGGCATCGAGAAAGAGATCGCGACCACTCGGTGGTGCAAAGGCTTCCCAAGGACCAAGCTCAGGCCGCTCTTCTACTAACATACGAATGGTACGGCTGCTGGGAAAAAAGACCCGATTCATTCCATAACTCATTCCTTTGAACGAATTATAACCTGACTCGGCTAGATCTTTAACAACCATGTCTGCGGAAAGGCGCGAGTCAGCATGCTGACCACCCAACTGTACCGAGCGCTGCGAGATGGCATTTCCGCCGCTGAGAAGCGAACTGTAATCGAAACCAACTTGATTGTACTTTCCTAGAAGCATATTTATAAAGTTTGTTTTTGGCTGGGGATCAACAATATAAAGTTTAAACACCGGGCCATCCTGTGTACCCAACTTCGGTTCGACCCGATACGTTCCTGGAGCCAGATTTAGTGTTTGTTCTCCAGAGAGGGTCACCACATACGTTTTCCGGTCTTTAATTTCACTCTTTACCGTTTCCCGCACGATGGGTACGCGGATGCCATTCTCATCCACCAAGTCTGCTTCAATTTTTGTTCCAGCAGGAATCGAGCGCGTTCCACCCAAAACACCCAGTGCCAGCCAAAATGTTTCACCCCGGTAAAATGCTGTCCGTGAGCGCTGTGTAAAAACGCCAATTCCCAGTCCTGTTCCGGCTGAAATTGTCACCCATTGTTCAACATGAAAAATCTGCTCATCCTTTTGCACGGGTTTTACCCCGATACGCAATTTATAGATACCATCGCGCATTTTACTCGGTAGAGTAAGAAACCACTCGTTTGCTTCCTTGCTTCCTGCTTTGGCATTTGGACTGGCAGCTTCAACTTTTACGGGTTGCCAATTACTGTCGTTAAAGTCACGAATCTGAGCAAAAGCAGGTGCATTAGCCAACGGATTATAATTTGTTCTCTTTAGACGTGTTGCCCTTTGGGTCACTAGAATCTTTTTGTAACGGTCTATCTTTGCCTGACTTTCAACAAGCTTTTTCTTTGCCTTTTCATTCACCTTACGCAACACGACTATTTTAGGATGTTTCGCACTCTGCTTAATTAACTTATTATGTGCATCTGCCTCATTCGTATGTTGTACCTTTGTAATGGCTTCCGTTTTCTTATCCTTTGCAACTATCACCTGCGTTTTCTTTAAGGCGGCTTGTTGTTTTGTTAGGTTTGTTGTCGCCGCTTTCAAACGTGTTTGAATGGGCTTAACCCTGGCCAAAAGGGGCTTCTTCTTGTTGGCATCCTTCTCTGCTGCTGCTTTTTTCTGCGCGTCTGCAATCTGCTTTTTGAATTGATTCACTTGTTTTGTATACGTCGCGACCCTGCCCAGAATGGCTTTTTCTTGACCCAGTGCACGCTTAAGGTTACCAGCTGCAATCGACCATTTTTTCTGCGCTTTCTGACGGACTTGAGACAACTGTATGAGATCTTTGCTGGCTCTACCAATATTATTTAAATTTGTATTTATACCTCTCTCTATCCCTTTGTATGCTGTTTCCATTGCCTTAATAAAGTTTTCCGTGTTAATTGCTTCTGCCTCGGCTTCGCTGCTTTTACTGGGATCCAGCGCTCTGACTCGAACACGCATTTTTTGTCCGGCTGTGAGATGTGTTGACTCCGCTTCAACCAGCAATAGTTTCTGGTTGATCTTATAGGCATCTGTCCAACCCAGGCGAATTGCTTTGTTTGGCAAGTCTGAAAGATTACCACTAATGGATAAAGAGGGGCCTTTTTCTGTTACACGTATTTCATAGGGTTCATTACGAACATATAGGTTGGCATACTCCAGGTCGCCACTGGCGAATTGAGGTATTTTTATAAATTGCATATTCGCAATCAAGCAGGTATTTAACGCATCTCCATAAACAGGCACTCGATTCACGGGAATATCAATACGGTATTTTTTTATGCCTTTTGCCTTGGGATTAGTCAACCACTTTGCATCGTAGCCGCCTCCAGCACCATTGGTAATTCCGTTTTTGTCAATATGGAATGTGTGCTTTAAGGGGAAAGCCAAATACCCTTTTCCTACTTTGTTCGATGGTAACCAAATTTCAAAATATTTATAAAGGTTCTTACGCTCCTTTGTTGCTGCGCGGATCCTGAAAATCAGTTCCTCTGGCTTAAGTCTCTTATCATCTGCCAAACGCAGAACCACATTTGGAAGGGAGATTGCATAGAACAGTTCCTTTGGTGGTGGGGCCTTGAGATCGGCATTGGTTGCATGGATCGAAATAGGGTAAAGCTTCAACTTAATTAAATGTAATGGCGCGAGTTCGAGTTTGACCCAACCATTTTCAGTTCCTAATACTTTTACCTTATCACCATTAGTGAGCTCCCAGATAAGGTTTGATTCCTCATCTGCTTCTTCGAGAGACTGTATACGTTTTACAGTGACAACACCCTTATCATTAATTCCCTTTTTCAAGTTCTCAGGTATATAGGCAATGCGCCCCTTTATCGTACTTAGTACAATGTCCTCATCCTTGGTACTAACAGTTCCGTCCTTGGCTACTGTAAAAACATGTTTACCAGGATCCAGCGTGTGATCGCCAACCTTTAGTTTTAAGCGTGTAAACGGACGTCGATCGATGTACTTTCCCCGTTGATAAATTTCAAAACCAGGTTTGCCATCAAGTTTGATATTTCGGGCCCAATCAAAGTAAGGAGCTGCATAGGAACTTTGCTGCCCTTCAGTCAGGGTATACCAATACATGATCGATGGCATGGCATGCTGAACAAGCCTAGGTTGTAATTTTTTATGTGGTGAATCGAAGGGAACCAATTCGATTTCATAATCATCGGCCATGGCCCAAAAGCTTAACAGGCACAAAATAATGCCCAGGTATTTTTTAATCGTCATTTTATCATTTCTCATTTTAGTATCCCTGGAACTGTTCTACAGCTCTCTCGTAAATTCATTGGCTTAAACATTTTAATGACAGTAAACATACATCATCCAGTTTGTTGCCCACATATAAAAACGTTCACGTGCACGATTATCACCACCATGGCCAATCCCTTCTCCGAGCGGGTTTGATGCACTTGGTGGTGTGGAAATCTCCCAACCACAACCATCATCATTTGGTGTAAAGAATACTGCTGGACGGTCATCGAGCATAAAGTATTGCCAAGGGCGCATTGCTTCCAAAGATTCGCCAGGCCAATCCGTATCATAAACCATTTTGAATACATCCGAGACAATATGGTCGGTCTTAAGAAGAATCGTTCCTGATGCTCCAGGGATCATTTTTCCTACTTCAGGTTGAACCGAATCGGAAAAAGAACTGCCCTTATTATAACAGTCATCCAGTAACAAAGTGCCGCCGCGCTTAAGCCAAATCTGTAAATTATTACTTTCTTTCTCGTTGAAAGCCCAAGCATGATGGGAGGTAAGATAGATAATCGATTCTTCGAAAATATCGTCGGAACCAACATCAAGGCCATCGTTATTAATATAGATTGGCAATCCGGTTCGCTCTTTCACCTGGTAGAGCATAAAGGGGATGGCAGTTGGGTCTGTATTCCAGTCACTCGAACCTGATGTCGGTTTGATGCGACGCATACTCAGTTTGTTGCGACCATCACGCTCTTCTTTCTTGCTCTTGCGCTTGTTGATCTCATTTTCATTCAGTGCACTTGAGCTTCCTTTCTTGGCTTGATCTACAAAGGATCCAGCACGAAGTGATGTGCTAATAAGTAATGCTAAAACTGCTATAAATAATTTCATTGTCTAGGCTCCTTTTCTGCTTTAACAAGGACTTGAAGTTTAATCATGATTATGCCACCATGGCCCCGCATTTTTTCTGTTTCTTTCGCAAATGACGCTTTCAAAAAGCTATTGCTTACAAGGCTGTCCGCTTTTATCCGGCAGCTGCCAGGATAAAGATGGGAATAATTATCGGTTAAGAGTAAATCTGTTTGACCAGCCTTAAAATCCATCGGGGCCACAAAATGATAACGCTGTGAAAAATTCGCCCTCAGTAAAACGGGTTCAGCGAGCGTAATAGGCAGGCGCTTTTTGCCCAGTGTCAGTACCAAATAGCTGGCCACTTTTTCACCATGACTCTTGAAATAAGTCGCTTTTTCAGTGCCGTTAATTTGCCCGTTTTTATCCGTATCCACTGCCCGTAGTTGCAGCAAAGCCTGGCGTTCACTCAGATGCATTTGATAACTGATATGCAAACCATCTTTCTCAATCCAAACCTTGATCAAGCGGTCTATATGATCAATCGGTGATTCATGCGCTTGACTACTTAGTGAAACAAAAATAGCTGCTAGAAGATATAGTATGCGATGATTCACAGTGCTGTCTCCTTTTTCTGAGTCAAGTAATACACGAGAGTCGTCACATCCTTATAACTGGTCTTAAGCATTTCTGCGAGGTAAGGATCCTGTCGCAAAGCGTCGAAAGCAGCCTTATATTTTAGAGGCGAAATTGTCCATGCTGCCCGCACCGCACCAAGAAGTACAACAAAGTCTGTGCTTTGAAACGCATCCTTAATCAAGTGACTATCCTTATTTAAATCACTGAGAATGATTAAGACCGTTAGCTTGGTTGTCGGAGTGCCCGTATGATAAATTTTTTCAACTGTTTTAGCTGCATCGCTGCTGCCTAAATTCATTAAGCTGAGCTGCACATAAAGTCTCGCTTGTTCAAGTGCACCTGATTCCACCGGCTGATCCTTGGGCACATCATCTTCAATGAATGCAGACTTATTTTCACTGAGTAAAGTCAGGCATTTGTAAGCCTCTGCACCACCCAAATGACCTAAAGCCCAAACAGCCTCAGAACGCATGTCTATTGGACTTTTGGGATCTCCAGCGACACGAATCATATCAGGAATCAACGCTTTGATCTTTAAGCGGCCGGCGACCCGGATGATTTGATGAATAACAAACTTGTTGGCTTCTTTTTTCATAAATACTTGCGTCGTTTGGCTTGCTTTTGGTCCCTTAATCATTTCAACAGCAAGAACTATTTTATTGCGAATAGACCAGTTTTTTTCACTGTCGAACCATTTGGCTAGACTTACCAACCCTTTCTCATCACCCAATTTTCCAATGGCATCAATCAGTTCTGGTGTTGGATTCTCAACTTGGTCACAAAGCTTTAATATGTCGTCACGAACTTTATCAGGCACGCGTTTATTCACAGCGAGCAGTGCCACTCCGAGTACACCATTTCCCGGATACTTAAACGCTTCTTCAATAAATGCATTGCGTTGTGACCAACTCGTAGTGGAAAGTAGAAAGAGTATTTCACGGCGGGCATTTTGGCTCTTTGTACGTTTGAACAAAGCCAGTGCTGCTGCACCCGCTTTTTCACTTGCCGGGAAAGAGGTAAACGTGCTGCCGAGAGATTTCTGGGTATTTGCATTTGTCTCTGTTTTAGACAATTCAATAAGAGAAGTGAGAGCGGCATCAGTCCCAAATGAGGCAAGTGTCATACAAGCACGCCCGCGAATTTCTGCATGTTCATCTTTCAGTTTGGCACGTACATAGGCGATCTGATCAATCGCTTTGCATTCGCCAAGTCCACCAAGAATTGCATTGCTGATGAGTTTATGCTTGCTGAGCACAGGGTGTTTGGCCACATCGCCTAGAAGCTTGCCATATTGGCTCGTATACTGGCGTTCGTTTTTGTAGGAGATCCAATGGTTCCACTCAGTAAGAATCATTAATAATTTCTCTGTTTGTGGCTTTGCTGCAGCTATCTGTTTCTTTAACCACGCCAGTGTTGCCAGTGGTGCAGCACGCACAGCTGCACGTGGAAAGTGATAAGGCCAAACTTTCCAAGTGAAGGCAGTCACGATTGGCGTTTGAGCTTTCAATGCATTTGCGCCATAATATAAGGCATGGCTTTGGGGATCATACAGCTTGACAATTTGCTCCGGGTTACGGCGGATTTTTGCACAGCCCTGAATCATTTCATAAAGATTTTTGCTGCGTTTCTTTTTATCGGGATTCAGGAAGTTCAGTGCTTCTGTAATTCCCGCAGCACCGCGACCACTGCCCTCACGGATAAATACATGGATATTGATGAGTTCATCGCCATCACTATATTCAACAATCTTCGCGACAAGTTCTTTGGTGCTCATTTCCTCGACAGACTTTGCATAAGACAAAGTCGCCAGAAGAAAAACTGCAATGTAAATTCGTTTGATCATTTTCTATGATTCGATCGTCCCAATATTAAATTCTATAGTCATCAATCGTTACCGCCACCAGACAAGAGTTGAAAGTATTGCGAAGAGAATTCCTCTGAACTACCCGATCCAACATCCTTACGAACATTCGTAGATACATCCATGCGTATAAAATCTTTCTTCACTTCGGTGCGAACCATTCGCTCAGGGTCTTGCAAAAGGTCTTGCTTACGTTTTACTCGTTCGACTTCAACTAAGAGCATACTAGATTCCCTCTTGCGTTTCATTGACATTGGGTCTCCCGCGGTGAACTGACCGAGGTCGTTACCAATGACTGTAAATTCAAACCGTTTGGTTTGGGCTATGCCCGGGCCGGTCTCGGTATTGTTGTCAGTCGCTTTTAGCCATAGAGTTACTTTATCACCGGCTTTTATTGTATTGCCGCTGAAGATACCGCGAAACTTGTTTTTAACACGATCACGGGGCGTAGTCAATGCGTGTATCTTATGGCCTTTTCGGTCTTTCATTCCTAATGCCGCAAACTGGGATTCGATTTTATAGAACAGTTCTATTTTCTGAACGCCAAAATCATCCTTGGCAAAATAGCCTAGCTGAAGACCAGCTGCTTGACTAGCACCAAGTTCTGCATTGGCAATTTTTGTTGTTACATGCAAGCTCGGTGGCGCATCTGGCACAACTTCAATGAGTATGACCATTGGCTGAGCCATTTGGAAATCTTTACCATGATGGCCGGTCAGGTGAATTGCCAATTTGGTATTTTCGCGAATTTGAAACTGGAAGCTACCAAAACGTCCTGAGATATCAATCTTATCTGTAGTGCCACTTTTCCATTTGACATAGCAGCTATCGGGAGCCAAACGTGTATTAGCAGCAAAACTTACCAGTACCGAGGTACCTGTTAAACCCTTAAGCTTGGCCACGCGGCCGGTCATCATACGCATGGGTTGGCCTGTATATCCAGGCGGAGTGATTTCAAAGTTTATTGCTTTGACAATTGGCAGATCATCAACAAGGATGGTGTACTCCTCAGAAAAACGTCCGCTGTAGCCAAATTTATAGCTAAAGTCCTGATCCGCTTCTTTAATGGTGTAGCTCGCTTTGTCATCCACCAGGGTTAAATCTTTTGTAATAATTTCACCCGTTTTCTTATCGGTCATGACCAGTACTGCTTCAGTGCGACGAGCACCAACAACGTGCACTTTTAATTGCAAAGGCAATCCTCTAACCACGGCTTTATTCTTCGGTTCTACCTCAATATCAACGGGAAAGAGTGTATCAAGTACCTGTGCATAGGCATCTGCCAGGCGGGAAAAACGTTCTTTAAGTGCCTCTTGGGCGAATACACCTAAGCAGACAACACAGATTAAAATTACGATTCCTGTTCCAAGTGCTTTCTTTGCGGCTTTAAGGTCGATCAAACTGGTGAGTTTTATATCATTTAATTTGCCGATGGTATGTTCGACCAGGGATAATACCAGATTTGGGGAATAGCCCAATTCTTCATGTTCACCATCAAGTACACCTTTACCCAATTGCTTAGACCCGATAATCCGGTTGTCGAGGTCACCATGTAATTGCTCGGCAACAACAGCTTCATTTTCAATATTTATGGTTTTCATCACCGGCTTCAAGAGCCACTTCCAAATAGAAACCAGAGCGATTACGACAACTGCAACAAAAAGAAGAACGAGTGGCCAGGCTGGAAGTTTAATCGCCCAGTCAAGAAAGAACCATATTAAAAATGCGCCCAATGCCCATGATAAGAAACGACCCAAGCCATCCAGCATTCCCCAGCGTTTACGGAAGCTACCAAAGCTCGCCAGGGCTTTATCTATTTGCTGTAACTGTCCTTTTAATTTATCCATTATACCAGACCTCGACGTTTACGTATTAAGCAATCCAGACAAATCAGCAGGATGAAAAGAATCATCATTGCAGGCAAATTCCATACAGGAATCGTATAACTCTGACTCACTGCATGGGTTCTAAATTTTAATGCTTCAACCAATTTGTCCACATCCTGCGGGGTGAATGATTTTCCGTTGGTCGCAGCTGCAAAGCTTTCCATGGCCAACGGTTTGGAACGAACATCCTGAAATTCGGATTGACTCGCAACCGCCCGAATCTCATCACGGGCAATCTTTTTCTTGGCAGCTTTCAATTGATATTGAGCTTTTAACAAATCCTTCGGATCCTTATCTTCAAGCTTCGCTTTCTTAACAGCTTTTTCATACTTCGCTATTTCTGCACGCACTTTTGCTTCTTTATGAATCGCCTCAATTTGCCAAAGTCCTGGCTCAGTCAAGACAACTTTATATTCGTAAATCCCGGGCTTACTTTCACTGTCACTTGGAAAGATACGGACATGCTTTCCAGATGGGCTAATGACATGAATCGTGAGATCCGCTTTTCTCATTGGCGAATAGTTTGGATGCACTAGGCGTGTTGCCAGCGTAATTGTTTGCCCTACCTCTGTGCGACTTTCACGGCGTGAAATTTGTGGGCGGCCGGGTTGAATTCGTGGATCCGGTGAAAGATGGCGAATGGCATTTCCCCAAAAGCGTCTGAAATAGTCTGTACTTTCTGCTTGGCCTTCACCCTCTTCGCCACGCTTGCGCATCATTTCCCAACGCCAGGTCGTATCGATAGACATAGAAAGAACCTGCCCCTTACCAATTTTGTGGTAAGCAATCGCTGGAACGACAACACTCTGCTTTTTTCCTTCGTCACCAACTTTGTCAAATACTTTCGTAATCGTTGCAAGCATTTGAGCACCGGGCTTAACCTCGCCGACGACATTGCATCCTTCGATCTTAGGCAACTCAAACCAGGCATCGCGATTGCTGCTGGCGTCTCTTTCCAGCATCATTATGGGATGACTCTGGCCGATATCCGTTGGACTGACTTTCAGCTTGCCTTTTATCTGAGTATTCTTCACTGCTTTAATTTGAAAAGGCAAAATTTTTGCCAGCTCGGAATTTTGGTAAGATCCTGCAGCATATACGCTTTGGCCACCTTGGGTAATTAAACCACCACCACGACGACGGACAAAGTCTGCCAACCATGACATCTTTTTCTCTACTGCATCATCCTGCTTAAAATAGGCGCGGGCAATATCCCCCAAAATAATCACGTCGTATTCATTTAGATCCGCTTCATCGTCTGGTAATCCTGTACCCTTGTTTTTATGGCGCATCTGCCCCTGGGCAAACCAGCCACCTTTGGGTAGTCTCAGAAGTCCGGCCATGTCAATAACCGGGTCGCGGGCAACCCAATGACCGACAATTTTACGTTCAGGTCGTGGGATATCGATGTAAAGAACACGGATTTTCTGGTCAATAACTTGCACGGTATGAGTGTCGACGATGCGCTTCTCTGGAGGTAGTCCCTTAATGCCTTCCAGGCGAATTTCGTAGGTATGTTTACCCGCTTTTTTAGGTTCAAATTCAAAAGTAACAACACGTGGTTCTTTTCCCAGAAGCACATCCTGCTCAATAAGAAGTTTCGGTGGAACTTTTTTGAATTTCGGTTCCTTCTCTTCACCTTCTTTCTTTTTGTCGTCTTTCTTTTCACCGTCTTTCTTTTCACCGTCTTTCTTGTCTTCGTCTTCTTCGACAGGAATGGGTTTCATCAGTTGAAAGAGTTTGACTTTTCCGGGAACTTTTCCGCTAAATCCTGTAACAGCCAATGTCGCCTCCAGGTGGAGTTTATCACCAAGTCGTACATAAGGGTCACCTGTAAGGGATGGGGGTGGAACAGACTTGCGCTCTTCAGAGCTACCAAAAACAACCGGGTAAATAGGAATACCGCGAGCTGTATAAAGTGGTGCTACAGTTCCACCACTGTCGCGGCTCGTATCATTACCATCTGTCAAAATAATCAAGGCTTGCATATCGCCCTCTTTTTGCTGGAGAATCTTGCTGGACTTCATAATATTACTCATGCCAGAGGGTTCTTTTTCGCCGCCGTCACCCAGACGCAATTTCCAGTTAAAATGATAATCGGTAATGTTTGCATCACTGCCCAATTTCTTGATGAGTTCTGCTTTGAAGCTCTTGGATGTAGCCAAACGGCTGGTCTCGCCGCCATCTGTTTCACTCATGGATCCCGAATAATCAGTAAGAATTGCCACATTTGGGCGTTGGTCACGATTGACGGTTACACGCAGCTCAAGTTGAACAAAAAACAAAATAATCATCGCAAATGCAAGAATACGACAAAAGCTGGTGAGAAAACGCGTGCGTATTGGCATACCATTTTTCGGCATGAAATTCAGTAAAGCCAGGGCAAGCCCAATGATCGTGAGAACGACCAATATCGCAGTATTGGTGGGATTTGCAGAATACCATTGCCAGTCGCTTGCACCACTGATTGTGCCGGGGTCACTTAATCCCAGCAACCAAAAAAATGCTTGTTGTAGTACGGTCATGCTTCCACCGTCTCCTCTTCTCGTCTCATGTTTTGATTTTCCTGCTCTTCTTCCAGACGCTTCTGTCTGAAATAGCCAACGATGTATGCTGCAATTGCCTCAACAATAAACACTGCAATCAACAGTAAAATGAGCAGATGCCATTTTTCATTACCTGTTGGAGCAAGCAGTTTGGCACTATCTTCCGTTTCTATTTTCAAGCTGGGACCAAAGAAGTCGGGCTTTTTCAGTTCCTCATTTGTTACCTGAGTCATAATGCTTTCGCGTGGGTCAGGGTTTACAGTGATGGGGCGGCGGTAACCCATCGTCAGGGCACCCGGCTTGGTAATCTTGCCAATCCAGTAATGTCCCGCAGAAAGCCCAGGGACATAGACCGTTTTATCCTCAGTAACATTGAGAATAATTTTATCCTTCTTGTCATTCTCTTGATATAATTCGAGTTTTTCAGAAAAGGCAAATGCCTGGTCAGAAACGTCCAATGCAGCTGGTTGTGAAGCCAATAATGAGTTTGGTGGTTTTACACGCAAGCGATCTGTTAAGTAATCGATCAGGCGCCACATGAAAACAGGGAATGCTTTAGACATAGCGATATTACCACGGCTCAGCTCTGTACCAAAAGTGAGCATCACAGTACGGCCGCGATCAAGCTTTCTTTCGATCGCCAGAATCTCACCCTTGTCTGATTTCAATAAGACATTAGAGCCTTCTTGTATCGCCAGTAATTTGCGGATCTTACGGAAACGAATTACCGACAGGTCACCTTTGCGACGATCACGAAAGTGACTGATCCAAAGACCTGGATTGTAAGTCACGCCTTCCGAATGCATCGTATCACTTACAGGCACCTGGATCGCTGCGGGTGGGTCAAGCACCAGGTCTACACCCAATGTCGCAGGTGCAATGGATTTCTTATCCTTAAGTGGCGCACCAATTGTACTATTAAAAGCCATTGGGTTCACACCACCAGAGCAGATCATCAGGACAGAGCGTCCTTCTGAAACAAAGTTGTGCAAGTCATCCAGAGATTGCGGGTTAAGTTTGTCCACATCATAGAGAATGATGCAATGATACTTACTGAGTGTTTGGGCCGGCAAAGCCTCGGGTGTAACAGTCGTCGTATCAATACCCGTACCAAAGGCACGTCCCAACTCACGACCGGGATTCAGGACAAATCTCAGAATCATTGTTCCGTCAATGGGTTCTTCGATGACTTCTTCTTTTGTATCCATACCAGGTAGGTTGTTTAGAGCACCCGTTTTATCAACAGCCTCTTTACTGCCGTTGACCAATAAAATGCGGCGACTCGGAGCAACAACAAAAGGCACGCTGCTTTCATTGTCATATTTGGCGGCGTCTTTTCCTTTGATACTCACAGTGGCATAGGATTTAATCTGGCGTTCTACTTTAGCAGTCAGATCAACAACGACTTCTTCACCCGGTTCCAGCTTTATATCCCGTGGTTTTGGTTGTATCTTATTTGCTACGGATAGGTTAAGCTTGAGCATTTTGGCGGAATTGCCATAGTTTTTAATCTTCGTAGTAATGTGGGCATGGTCGCCTATACGTGCTGAGTCCTCTTGTAATACTGCCGATGTTATCGCCAGGTTTTCAGATGTTCCAGAGGCCAAATCAACGATAATAATATCAAGCTGGTCGCCAAGCTCTTCCTGAAGCTTTTTAATTTTTTGAACGTCCTGCTGGTTCCGGGTTGAGAACGCGCTCTCTCTTTGGTCTGTCAAAATAAAGATCTGTGATTTTACTTCCCTGCGCCCGCGAATCATTTCGCCGCAAAGTGCTACAGCCCGTACAATTCCCGGTCCAGTACCATCGCCAGCCTCTATCTTTTCCAGAGCAGCAATTGCCTTATCCGGGTTTGGTCCCAATTGGCTAACGATTTTAATGTCATCGCCTGTTGTTACCAAAGCACAACTACTAGGCAGCTTTATTTTAGACAGAAGCGCTTTGGCAATTTCTTTCGCTTTATTTAAAGGGATTGTTTTCTTTTCGCCTTTAACATCCTCTTTCTCAGTCACGACCATTTTCATACTGGCAGAGGTATCTATAATAACAATCACATTGCGTGGTGCTAAATCGGCACCATTTCCATCGAAGAGCCGCGACATTGCCAAAACGATTAAGGCAAGAATAAGTAAACGTAAAAGCAGCTGAGGAATATCAATTAATTTTCTGGCGAATGTATTCGTCCGTTCATCGCGCAACAAAAACATAATCGATGGAAATTCTTTTATCGGAAATTTATGTTTGGCGATTAAATGGATAACCGTCGGAATGGCCAGTCCGGCAAATCCTGCCAACATAGCACCATATAGAAAACTCATTTGTAACGCTCCTTCCTGTAAAGTAGATAATCGCGTAGAAGGATTTCGATTGGGTCGCTGGTACTGGCAAAGCGGTAATCTGCTCCAAAGCCAGCCACACCTTCTTCGATTTCATCGCGAAAACGCTCGAAACGATCAATGTAATTTTTTCTCTGAAATAGCGGGTCACTGAGAACCTGCTGGCCGGATTCCAAATCCTTGAAACTGGTCAATGTATCAAATGGAAAATTAATTTCATCATCATCAACAATATGAAAAACCAGAATTTCCTGGCCACGACCAGCCACATGTTTAAAGCCATCTATGACGCGTTCGGCATTACCGTAGCAGTCGCTGATCAAGACCACGAGGCCACGGCGTGTAAGACGCTGGGCAACCAGCTTAAGAACATCTTCCAAATCGGTTTCACCGCCTGCTTGTATATTATTCAAGCAGCTCAGAATTGAAAAGAGGTGGCGCTGTCCCTGTTTAGGCGGCAGAAAGTCACGCATTTTTGTATCAAAGGTAATTAATCCCGCTGCATCCTGCTGTTTACCCATTAGAAAAGCCAGAGAGGCCGCCAGATAACTGGCGTATTCCAGCTTGGTCAGACGATTGCGGTCATCCGTGACATAACCCATAGAGCCGCTAACATCCAGCAGGCAGGTAACGTCCATGTTCGATTCCATCTCGAAGCGTTTAATGTAATATTTTTCGGTTCGGGCCAACATTTTCCAATCGATAGACCGTGGGTCATCACCTTGTACATAGTCGCGGTGATCAACAAATTCGACACTGGCACCATAATCCGGACAGCGATGTCGTGAGGCATACATACCATCTACCAGCATGCGGGCTTTCACTTCAATACCGTTAATATTCTTCAGGACCTTAGGGTCCAGAAACTTCATTATTCTTCGTGCATCAGCCATAGTTGAACAGTTCGCTTTTTATATTTTTTCGATTCTGAAAGCAGTTGATTTTCATTGTCGTATCCTTAAGATTGTCATGCTCGTAATGAACAAAACAAACTTAGGCCTTGGCAGTGTCCTCTTCAGGAACAAGTTTCAACAAGTCCTCAATGATTTTATCAGACGTAATTCCTTCCGCCTGTGCACTGAAGTTTGTGAAAATACGATGACGCATTACCGCATTTGATACTGCCTGAACATCTTCAACTGTGGCTTGCATGTTACCGCGTAACAACGCCCGGGCTTTTGCGCCCAGTGAAAGATACTGTCCACAGCGTGGGCCCGCACCCCAGGATAAGTACTTCGTACAGATGTCCGGGTTATCAGGATTATCAGGATGTGTTGTCATGGTCAAGCGAACGATATAATCAATCACATGATCACTTATTGGTACCATACGAACTGCTTTGCGGAACTCGAGAACTTCTGCACCAGAGAGAACAGCTTCTGGTTCAGCCAATCCACCCGCAGTGGTAATTTTGATAATCTCCTTCAACTCAGAGGCACTTGGATAATCAACCCAAAGGTTGAACATAAAACGGTCCATCTGGGCTTCAGGTAACGGATAAGTACCTTCCTGCTCCAACGGGTTTTGAGTCGCCATAACCATGAAGGGTTCTTCAAGTTTATACGTTTCTTTACCAACAGAGACCTGCTTTTCCTGCATCGCTTCAAGCAAGGCAGCCTGTGTCTTTGGTGGTGTACGGTTAATTTCGTCAGCCAGTAGAAGGTTGGTAAAAACCGGACCCTGTACGAACGTGAATTTCTTATGTCCCGTAGTCACGTCTTCTTCAAGTATTTCAGTACCGGTAATATCAGAAGGCATCATGTCCGGAGTAAATTGAATACGTTTGAATTTCATGTCCAAGGTCTTAGCCAGAGTACTTACCAGAAGTGTTTTCGCCAATCCTGGTACACCTATTAATAGACAATGGCCACCGGCAAACAAGGCAATGAGCACCTGGTCGATCAAGTCTTCCTGACCCACAATAACTTTACGTAATTCCTTGAGAACCTTTTCCCGACCTTCACGCGCTCGTTCAACAACCGCCATGTCAATTTCTTCGCTCATATCATATCCTTCATAATTAGGTTTTTATTAAATTTATACTAACTAATCTTTGCTCGATTAAAAAAATCAAGCCAGACTAAACTGTACCGATTCAGACCTTTTTCAAGACACGAAGTTCCATTATTTGAAAAAAATAGATGATTTATTTCAAATAAATGAAGCATTGTTTTGCATTTATGGCTCGATTCGCGCAGTGAAATCAGCTTAATACTTTGTCTAATTTAATTAAAAAACTGATTGACAAACTGTCCTTCTTAGACTTACGCTTATGCTATTCACGGCAAATGAATGATGGATGCTAGCAAAAAATTTACTTTGATTGAGTTGCTTGTTGTAATCGCTATTCTTGCGATTCTTGCGGCGATGTTATTGCCTGTTTTTAGTCGGGCTAAGATACCGGATTGTCACTCCATCGGCATAGTCCCCCAACAGTCGATGAAAGTGCTTAGCCTGAGGCTATCACGCATGACCAACGTAAGCACACGATCTGCGAGATCAACTTGCACCCTAGCATTATATGTGGTAACGTTAGGCAATGCGAAAGGGGACATCCATCTTAACGTTGACCGAGCTTCCAGCTTGCCGGCCGAAGCCACGCAAGGTGAAGGCAAGCTTGATGAGCTTTACGCTCATCGAGTTGTTGGTGGTGGTTGCCATCATCGCGATTCTGGCGGCCATGCTTCTGCCAGCTCTCGGCCGGGCCAAGGAACTAGCCAACAGAACGGCCTGTCTGTCCAACCTCAAACAAATGGGACTTGCCCATACGCTGTACGTGGACGAAGAGGGTGATTCAAAGGTTAGCGTCCCGATTCGAACGAAGTCTCCGACGTCCTCAACCTGGTTTAACCTGAACTGGTGGCAGTATGAGAGTTTCCGGGAGTATTTGACTCTTGAGCCTGGAGGCGGATCCTGGAATTTCGACTTCGACCTTCCTGGACTTAGTTGTCCCACAGCGCCATCCCTGCCAATAACTGAGGTGTTTTTCGACTATGGCATGAATGGCCACATGGCCACTGACGATGATGGAAATTTCGTAATCGAGGGAATGCCGGGCCTTGTTTCGAAGGCGGTCCGCATGAATTTATTGAAAGATCCGTCAGCAATTATTCTTTTTGCAGATGGCATCGATTTCCAAATCTTCGGCTTCAAGAATCAGGAGACGACCAAGTACTTGTATGCCTTTGATCTCTTGGGAGACAGCTACGGGGTTGGTGGCACGGCATGGCGACATTCCGAGGGAGCCAACGCGGCTTATTTTGATGGCCATGTGGAGTGGCGCCCAAGAGACGACTATTGGGACAGCAGCATGTGGCGTTCTGACGAGAAGTACACGTTCCCTGGAGAGTAGAATTGGCCAATTGAACGAAAAAGGTCACCTACGTGGCTTGTCTGCGTCAGGAGCACTGCCTTCTTCATTTTTTTAATTTTAGCAGCTTCTTAATCCCTATGAACCAACTCTTCCCCAGAATATTATTTACTCTGGTAATGGACAAATGTTTATCTGGATTCATAGCCAAGACCTCATCAATACTCTTGCCCCTATAGCGCTTGTCCTTCGAACGATTTGGCAGTAGTGCGCTAACTTTCGATACCACTACGCAGCTAACTTTCGATGCTCAAATCCCCCTCAACTCACTGAAACCCCAGCTCGGCACCTGGGACCGCTGAGCCCCAAGTGCTTGGTGAACTGCAAGTTCACAAGCATGTAAGCATCCCCTAGCGTTTACATATGCTTTGCATGAAACGCGCTAGATCCCAAGCCCCTAGCGTTTACATATGCTTTGCA